>JAOPZL010000196.1 GCA_025964175.1 Solirubrobacterales bacterium | reverse complement strand
ACGTTCTTCGTGATGGCGCCCGAGCACCCCGACGTGCTGAAGCTCGTGCAGGGGACCGACCACGAGGAGGAGGTGCGCGCCTACGTCAACCACGCGCTGACCGAGTCCGCCGAGGAGCGCGGCGACGCGGAGAAGCCGAAGACCGGCGTCTTCCTGGGCCAGTACGTGACGAACCCGGTCAACGGCTCGAAGCTGCCGATGTGGGTCGCCGACTACGTGCTGATGGAGTACGGCACCGGCGCCGTCATGGCCGTGCCGGCCCACGACGAGCGCGACTTCGCCTTCGCCACCGCCTACCACCTGCCGATCAAGCGCGTCGTCAGCGGCGGCGAGGACCACGAGCTGCCCTACACGGGCGACGGTCCGATCGTCCACACCGGGTCGGAGTTCGACGGCCTGCACAACCGCGACGCGCTGATCAAGATCACCGAGTGGCTCGACCGCGAGGGCAAGGGCCACGCGACGGTCAACTACCGCCTGCGCGACTGGCTCGTCTCGCGCCAGCGCTACTGGGGCGCGCCGATCCCGATCATCCACTGCCCGACGTGCGGGCTGGTGCCGGTGCCGGTCGAGGACCTGCCCGTGCGGCTGCCCGAGGTCACCGACTACAAGCCGCAGGGCAAGTCGCCGCTGGCCGCGGCCGAGGACTGGGTCAACGTGCCGTGCCCGTCCTGCGGCGGTCCGGCGCAGCGCGAGACCGACACGATGGACACCTTCGTCGACTCGTCCTGGTACTTCCTGCGCTACACCGACGCGCTGAACGACGAGGCGGCATGGGACCCCGCGGTGCTCGCCGAGTGGATGCCCGTCGACCAGTACATCGGCGGTGTCGAGCACGCGATCCTGCACCTCCTGTACGCGCGGTTCTTCGTCAAGGCGCTGAAGGACCTCGGCCACCTGAGCTTCGACGAGCCGTTCGCGCGGCTCTTCACGCAGGGGATGATCACCAAGGACGGGGCGAAGATGTCCAAGTCCAAGGGCAACGTCGTCTCCCCGCAGCGGATCGTCGAGCGCTACGGCGCCGACACCGCGCGCGCCTACATCCTCTTCATCGGGCCGCCCGAGCACGACGCGGACTGGTCCGACGAGGGCGTCGAGGGCGTGCACCGCTTCCTCAGCCGGCTGTGGCGGCTCTCGGCGGAGACCGCGGAGCTGTCCAGCGCCTCGTCCTTCCCCGACGACCTCGTCGCACCCGAGGGCCTGGAGGGCGCCGACCTGCAGCTCGCGCGCAAGGCGGCGTGGGCGACCGAGAAGGTCACCAACGACCTCGCCGGCCGCTTCGCCTTCAACACCGCGATCGCCGCGGTCATGGAGCTGACGAACGAGGTCTCGCGCCTGCGCGACGAGACGGCGCCCGACGTGCGCCGCTTCGCCCTCGCCACCGCCGCGTCGCTGCTGTTCCCGTTCGCCCCGCACGTGTCGGCCGACGCGTACGAGCTCCTCACCGGGCGGCGCGTCTGGGAGGAGCCGTGGCCCGACGCGGACCCGGCGCTGCTGGAGCGCGACGTGATCGAGATCGTCTGCCAGGTCAACGGCAAGGTCCGCCATCGGGTGCAGGTCGTGCCCGGGACGCCCGACGCCGAGGTGCTGGAGCTGTGCCGCGCGGCGCCGAACGTGCAGGCGCATCTCGATGGCAAGGCGGTCGTCAAGGAGATCGTGGTCCCCGGGAAGCTCGTGAACATCGTCGTGCGCTGATCGCGACGGAGGCGTGAAGGGGGCCGGTCCAGGGAAACCGTGAGACATGGCTTCTTCGCACCAGCACACCGAGGTCTCGCCGGCCGACATCCCGGGGACGGGCCGGGTGGCGATCCTCAAGCGCACGGTGAAGGAGTTCCAGGAGGACAACATCACCGACTGGGCGGCCGCGCTCACCTACTACGCGGTCCTGGCACTGTTCCCGGCGCTGCTGGCGCTCGTGGCGATCGTCGGGCTCGTCGGCCAGTACCCCCAGACGACCGACTCGATCCTGAAGATCCTCACCGACGCGGGCGCCGACCCCTCGACCGTCGACTCGCTGCGCTCCACGATCAACGGCGTCGTGCAGAACAAGGGCGGGGCCGGCGCGCTGCTCGGATTCGGCCTCGCCGTCGCGCTGTGGTCGGCGTCCGGGTACATCGGCGCGTTCATGCGGGCGTCCAACGCCATCTGGGAGAAGCCCGAGGGGCGCCCGTTCTGGAAGCTGCGCCCGCTGCAGGTCGTGGTCACGCTGATCATGCTCGTGCTGCTCGCCGCGCTGCTGATCGGGCTCGTGGTCAGCGGGCCGCTGGCGACGGCGGTCGGGAACCAGATCGGCCTCGGCTCGACGGCGGCGACCGTCTACGGGATCGTCAAGTGGCCGATCATGGCCCTCGTCATGGTCTTCCTGCTGGCGTTCCTCTACTACGTGGCGCCCAACGCGAAGCTGCCGCGGTTCCAGTGGATCTCTCCGGGTGCCGTCGCGGCGCTGGTCATCTGGGCGATCGCGACCGTCGCCTTCTTCTTCTACGTGCGGAACTTCGGGTCCTACAACAAGACCTACGGCGCGCTGGGGGGCGCGATCTCGATGCTCGTCTGGCTGTGGATCACGAACATCGCGATCCTCTTCGGCCAGCAGCTCAACAGCGAGATCGAACGGGCGCGCGAGCTGACCGCGGGCGTGCCGGCCGAGCGCGACATCCAGCTGCCGCTGCGCGACGTCCCCAAGAGCGACACGGAAGCGCAGGCCGAGAAGATCTCACGCGACGCGCGCGTGGAGATGGCGCAGGAGAAGGGCGGTCCGGAGGCGGCCGCCGCGGCCGAGGCGGATTCCCCCGACGACGAGCGGTACACCCGCGTGAAGCGCTAGCGCTGCACGCGTGAGCGCCGGCCGATCCGCGGACTCGCCGCGGGTCCGCGCGCCTTTTGGCACGTTGCGGTGCTGATCCGTCACACGCCTGCGCGTAGCGTGGCGGTGCGTGGGCGAGCTCTCGCGCAGACAGCTGATCGGATACCTCGTCGCCGGGGCGGTCATCGTCGTTCTCGGCGCGCTGTGGGCGCGGGGCGGCGCGTCCGGGGGAGGGGGCGGCAGCGCGGCGCGTGGCTCGACGCTGCAGCTGTCGGGGGTACCGGGGGACGCGGGCGGCGGTGCGTCCGGGGATGCGGGTTCGTCTGGAGCGAGCGCGGGGGCGGGGGCGGGCGCGGGCGGCTCTGACGGCGGTGCGGGTGCCGGCGCGTCGGTGGTCGTCCACGTCGCCGGCGCGGTGCGGCGTCCGGGCCTGTATACGCTGCCGGTCGACGCGCGGGTCGAGGCGGCCATCGGCCGCGCGGGCGGGGCCCGCCGCAACGCGAACCTCGACGCGATCAACCTCGCCGCGAAGGTCACCGACGGGCGCCAGATCCTGGTGCCGGCCAAGGTGGCGGCGCCGTCCGGTGCGGGCGGCGGGTCCGGCGGGGGCACGACGTCCGCCGCGGGATCGGCGGGCGGC
>JAOPZL010000189.1 GCA_025964175.1 Solirubrobacterales bacterium | reverse complement strand
CCGAACTGGATCGACTTCGTCGGGCACGCCTGCGCGCACGCGGGCTCCATCCCGACCTCGAGGCGGTCGTAGCAGAGCGTGCACTTCGCGACCGCGCCGTCGGCCTTCTTCTGGTCGATGACCCCGTAGGGGCACGCGGGCACGCAGTACCCGCACCCGTTGCAGATGTCCTGCTGCACGACGACCGTGCCGAACTCGGTGCGCATCAGCGCGCCGGTCGGGCAGACGTCGAGGCACGCCGCGTGGGTGCAGTGCTTGCAGACGTCGGACGACATCAGCCAGCGGAACCCGTCGTCCTGGGTGTGCTGCTCGATGAATGCGACGTGACGCCACGTCTCGCCGCTGAGCTCGCCCGTGTTGTCGTGGGACTGGCCGAGGAACTCCAGGCCGTCCTCGGGGTTGTGGTTCCACTCCTTGCAGGCGACCTCGCACGCCTTGCAGCCGATGCAGATCGAGGTGTCGGTGAAGAAGCCCTTGCGCTTGGGCGCCTCGGCGTAGCCGGACGCCCCCGCCGGGTCGTGCGCGGGCTCGGGGTCGAAGCGCGTGACGTTCAGCAGCTCGCTCATGGCTTCATCCCCGTCTCCTGGGTGATCCCCGCGCGGCGCCGGTACTCGCGGACGAGCTCCGTCCGCCCGGTTCCGCGCGGCCGGCGCCCGGGCACGATGTCGGCGCTCAGCGTCTTGTCCTCCTGGATGTGCGCGCTGGGATCGAGCACGATCGCCAGCAGCTCGTTGAACGAGTCGCCGGTGGACAGGCCGTTGGGCCCCCAGTGGTACGGGACGCCGATCTGGTGCGCGGTCTGGTCCTGGACGGTCAGCGGGACCATCCGGTCGGTGACCATGACCCGCGCCTCGATCGCGCCGCGGGCGGTGACCATCGTCGCCCACCCGGCGTGCTCGAGCCCGCGCAACCGCGCCAGCGCGGGGGAGACCTCGAAGAACGGCTCGGGCTGCAGCTCGGCGAGGTAGGGCAACCACCGGCTCATGCCGCCGGCGGTGAAGTGCTCGGTCAGCCGGTAGGTGGTGACGACGAACGGGAAGACGCCGACGCCCGGCTCCCCCGCCTCCGGGTGGTACGGGTTCAGCGGGTGGCGGAAGCGCTGCCGGGCCGGGTTGTGCAGCTGGCCCCGGTAGAGGCCGTTCGCAAAGGGCGAGTCCTGCGGCTCGTAGTGGGCGGGCATCGGGCCGTCGGCGAGACCGGCCGGCGCGTAGAGCCACCCGCGGCCGTCGGCCTGCATGATGAACGGCTCGTCGCCGGCGATCGCGTCGGGCCCCCTGGCGTCCTTCGGGGGACGGTAGGTCGGCGGCTTGGTCGGCTCGAAGTCGGGCACGTCGTGGCCGGTCCACTCGCCGGCGTCGCCCTTGGCGGGGTCCCACCAGATCATCGCCTTGCGCTCGCTCCACGGCCGGCCGTCGGGGTCGGCGGAGGCCCGGTTGTAGAGCACGCGCCGGTTGGCCGGCCACGCCCAGCCCCACTCCGACCCGGTCCAGTTCTGCTGCTCCTTGGGCGTGCGGCGCGCGGCCTGGTTGACGCCGTCGGCGTAGACGCCGCAGTAGATCCAGCACCCGCAGCTCGTGGAGCCGTCGGGCTTGAGCTCGGTGTAGGCCGGCAGGGACCGGCCGTCGGCGTCGTAGCCGTTGATCTCGGCCAGGACGGCGTCCGCGCTGGGCTCCTCGCGCTCGCCCTCGGTCGGGTAGTCCCAGGTCAGGTCCAGGAGCGGGCGGTCCACCGCCTCGGTCGAGCCGGCGAGCTTCTCCCGCAACCGGCGGCCCAGGTGGTAGATGAACCACAGGTCGCTGCGCGCGTCCCCCTCGGGCTCCTGCGCGGTGCGGTGCCACTGCAGCAGCCGCTGCGTGTTGGTGAACGACCCGTCCTTCTCGATGTGGGCGGCGGCGGGGAAGAAGAACACCTCCGTGCCGATGTCCTGCGTGCGCAGCTCGCCCGACTCGATCTCCGGGCCGTCCTTCCACCACGTCGCCGACTCGATCAGCGAGAAGTCGCGCACGACGAGCCAGTCGAGGTTGGCCATCCCCATCCGCTGCATGCGGTTGTTGGCCGACCCGACCGCCGGGTTCTGGCCCATCAGGAAGTAGCCCTTGACGCTGCCCTCGAGCTGGCCCATGACCGTGTCGTAATGCCCGTGGCTGCCGGTCAGCCGCGGCAGGTAGTCGAAGCAGAAGTCGTTCTCGTCGGTGGCCGCGTCGCCCCACCACGCCTTCAGGAGCGACACGACGTAGGAGTGCATGTTGCCCCAGTAGCCCTGCTGCGCGGCGTCGGCCTTGATGAAGGCCTCGAGCGTCTCGTGCTCGTGCGCGTGCGGCATCGGGATGTAGCCGGGCAGGAGGTCGAAGAGCGTGGGGATGTCGCTGGAGCCCTGGATCGACGCGTGCCCGCGCATGGCCATGATCCCGCCGCCCTTGCGACCGATGTTCCCCAGCAGCAGCTGCAGCACGGACGCGGCGCGGATGTACTGCGAGCCGATGGTGTGCTGGGTCCAGCCGACGCCGTAGACGAAGGCCATGGTCCGCTCGCGCCCGGAGTTCGCGACCACGAGGTCGCAGATGCGGGCGAACTGCTCCTGCGGGATGCCGCACTCGCGCTCGACGACGTCGGGGGTGTAGCGCGCGTAGTGGAGCTTGAGGACGTTGAAGACGCAGCGCGGGTGCTGGAGCGTCGGGTCGCGCTGCGGTTCGCCCGAGACCGAGGCGCCGCCCGAGCCGGCGGACTCGCCCGCGCCGGCGTGGCGGATGGACGCGCCGGCGGGCTCGCGCCCGCTCCCGTCGCCCTCCTTCTCGGGCTGGTCGCGGTCGCCGGACGCGGCGGCGACGTCGGCGCCCTCGTACTGCCAGGTCGAGTACTCGTAGGTGCCCGACTCGGGGTCGAAGCCCGAGAAGACGCCGTCGAGGTCCTCGGTGTCGCGGAAGTCCTCGCGCAGGATCGTCGAGGCGTTCGTGTACGCGAGCACGTACTCGCGGAAGTCGCTGCCCGTGCTCAGGACGTGGTTGATGAGCCCGCCCAGGAAGACGATGTCGGTGCCGGCGCGAAGCGGGACGAACTCGTCGGCGAGCGCGCTGGTGCGGCTGTAGTGCGGGTCGACGTGGACGACGGTCGCGCCGCGCGCCTTCGCCTCGACCACCCACTGGAACGCGACCGGGTGGGCCTCGGCCATGTTGGAGCCCTCGAGCAGGATGAGGTCGGCGTTGGGCAGGTCGCCGGGGAAGGTCGTCGCGCCGCCGCGGCCGAACGAGGTGCCCAGTCCGACGACGGTGGAGGAGTGGCACACGCGCGCCTGGTTCTCGACCTGGACGACCCCCAGCGCGGTGAACAGCTTCTTGATGAGGTAGTTCTCCTCGTTGTCCAGCGTGGCGCCGCCGAGGCTGGCGACGCCCATGGCGCGGCGCACGCGCTTGCCGTCCTTCTCCCACTCCCAGCCCTCCAGGCGCGTCTTGAGGAGGCGCTCGGCGACCATCTCCATCGCGGTGTCGAGGTCCAGCGCCTCCCAGTCGGTGCCGTGCGGGCGGCGGTAGAGGACCTGGTGCTCGCGCGCGTCGCCGGTCGTCAGCTGCAGCGAAGCCGAGCCCTTGGGGCACAGGCGCCCGCGGCTGACGGGGGAGTCCACGTCGCCCTCGATCTGGATCGCGTGCCCGTCCTTGACGTACACCTTCTGGGCGCAGCCGACCGCGCAGTAGGGGCAGATCGACGGGACGACGTCGTCGGCGGTCTCCGTGCGGGCGACGGTGCGCTCGGTCCCGCGCGAGCGTACGGCGGCGCCCTTGCCCAGCCGATCGCTGCCGCGCAGCTGCTTGAGAAGGGGCCAGTCGGTCGGACGCGCCGGGCTCACGGCGCGTGGTTACCCAGCTTGGCTGGGGCCTGACACCTGTTCTTCGACGAACCTCGGCGTGCCGGCGTGGGAGGAGGCGCCGCGCCCCGGTTCCCTCCAAGGACCGGGGCGCGTCGCGTGGCCATCTCCCTGCCCACCAGGATCAGGGGGCGGCCGGACGACCATCGAACAGATGTCCAGATGGCCGCCCCGAAAGCGAGGAGCGCCCCGACTCCCCCACGGTGCCGGGGCGCTTCGCTTCATCAGCACCGTTGGTCGTCTTACCGGGAGGGCGCGTCACGCAAACCGGGTTCGAACGAACGTCCACCGCGCGACCGTTGACGTTGTCGCGCGCGGACGCACGGAACGGGAGGAACCTTCCCGCGGATTGTCAGCCCGGCGCATGGGAGTTCGTAGAGAGAGGTGGACCGTTCGCCCGCTGGGAGGCGCCGAGCAGACCCGCCTGGAGTTTTCGTGCCCAGACCCCCGCGTCATCGCCGCTACATCGGCCGCCGCACCCTGATGGTGCTGCGCCCCCTCTATCGCTACAGCTACCCGCGTGACGCCTACGTCCTGCGCGGCGTCGGTCGCCGCTTCGGCCCGGTGCTCGCGGTCGACCGCCGCTTCACCCGCGCCGATCCGCCCGGCGGCGTCGAGCGCCGCGGGGAGCGCCGCGCGGTCTGACGGCGGGCGCCG
>JAOPZL010000167.1 GCA_025964175.1 Solirubrobacterales bacterium | reverse complement strand
AGCGCCAGCGCCGCGGCCGCCGCGAGCTCGCGCGGGGTCAGCGTGACGCCGCCGAAGTGGTTGCGCAGCGCGAGCACGTCGCGCAGCGGGCCGTCGAAGCTCAGCTGCCCGGTGACGCACGCGCGGGTCAGGCCGAGCTGGTTGGGCTCGTGCAGCAGCTGCCCGAGCGCACGGCGCTGCACGTGGACCGTCGGGGCGCCGGGTTCACCCGTGCCGGCCGGCAGCGCCGAGCCGTCCCAGAACGCCAGTCCGAAGGGGAGCGCGGCGAAGCGTCCGCCCGCGATCGTGGTCAGCAGGCCGCGAACCTCCGCGGCCACGGAGCGGGAAGTGAGACGCGACAGCATGGCCGCACGATCGTACGAGGGTTCGCAGACTCATGCCCGGGGCCACATCGGCCGATGGAAGTGATCATGACCGGTTCCGCCCACTCCGAGCGAGCCGAGTGGCGTGGGGACCTGTTCCGCTCCGATCTCGGCCTGCTCGCTCCGCACCTGCCCCACCAGCACCGCATCGAGCGGCCCACGCCGGACACGATCACCGTCTTCTACGGCGAGGGCGATCGCTGGGTCGACGAGCAGCGCCCGGTGCGCGTGCGCATCTACGGCCGGCTGCCCGACCTCTCACCCCACGCGGTGGTGGAGCTGCTGCGCCATCGCCTGCACGGCAAGCTGCAGGTCAAGACGTCGGCCGACGCGGGCCTGGTCGATCACGTCGAGATGGACTCCCGGGGCGAGGACTTCCCGCGCCTGCCGGCCGAACTGCACATGGACGGCCGCGTACTGACGCCGCACAGCATGCGCGTCGCGCGCCGCGACCACTTCTCCGTCGGACCGCTGCTGGGCCGCGAGGCCTCCGAGCGCGAGCGGATGACGATCGACATGGAGCGCCACCTGTTCCGGCTCGCGGGCCGCTCCGAGCCGACCTACCTCGGCGATCTCGGTCCGCGCCTGGAGATCAAGGCGCCGACGCAGGACGACGTCGACGCGATCGCCGCCCAGCTCGGCGTCGAGGCGCTCGTGCGCCACCTCCCGTACCGCTCGCTGGAGCTGCTCTTCCAGGATCTGCTGCGCGACGAGCTCACCGTCGCGCGCGAGGGCGAGCTGCCCGAGATGGAGGGCAAGCTCGAGGTCGTCGACCCCGCCGACGCGCAGGCCGCCTCCGACGCGCTGCCCGACTGGGTTCTCTCGCTGCCCGGCGCGCGGCTGCTGCTGCCCGCGCCGCGACGGATCGTGCGCCTGCGCCGCTACCACGTGTGCGATCACGAGACCGATCCGCGGCAATGGACGATCGTGGAGACGATGGCCGGCAGGCTCTCGACGAAGGTCAAGGGCGGCGCCCGCGCGCAGGACGCGGTCCTCGTGCGCGACACCGAGGCCTCGCACCGCACCGACGTGCACGGGGAGAGCCTGCCGCTGGGCCAGTTCGTGCAGGAGCACGACCTCAGCCGCGTCAACGGGTTCGACAAGCTGCAGTCCCAGGTGCCGTTCGCGGTGGCCGACGGCACGGCGTTCATCGTAAAGATCGACGACTGCGTCGACGCCAACGGCCATCGGCTCGTGCAGTGCGAGCTGGAGGCGATCGGGACCGTCGGCGCGCCGCTCGACGCCGACCGCGTCGCGGCCCACCTCGAGGAGCTCGTGGACTCGCTGTCGGGCTTCACGCTCGGGGTGGAGCTGCGGCCGACCATGGCGGCCAAGCACGAGTTCTTCACCGGTTGCGCGTGCGCGGTCGCCAGCGACTGATCCTCTTCGCCGCCTGCGGGGCGGCCGCGATGACCACCGTCGACACGACGGTGGTCAACGTCGCGTTGCCCTCGATGGCCCGCGACCTGGATGCCTCGCTGGGGACGATCCAGTGGGTCGTGGTCGTCTACACGCTCGTCTTCGCGGTGCTGATGGTGCCGGCCGGGCGGATCGCCGACCTGCTCGGCCACGAGCGCGTCTGGCGCGTGGGGGCGAGCGTCTTCGCTCTGGCCTCGCTGCTGTGCGCCGTCGCGCCCAGCGAGGAGCTGCTGATCGGCGGACGGGTGCTGCAGGGCGTCGGCGCGGCCGCGATGAAGCCGACGACGGTGGCGATGGTCGCCTCCGCGTTCGGCCCGGAGCGCCGCGGCTGGGCGCTGGGGATCATGGGGTCGACGCTGGCCGCGGCGGCCGCGCTGGGCCCGGTCATCGGCAGCGCGATCGTCTCCGCCGTGTCGTGGCGGGCGATCTTCCTGATCAACCTGCCGATCGCCGCGGCGGCCATCCTGATCCTGCGCCGGGCCACGCGCGGCGAGCTGACGACCGCGCCCGGGAACGTGGACGGCCTGGACGCGGCCGGCGCGGTGCTGCTGGGCGGCGCGATGCTGTCGATCGTCCTGGCGCTCACGGGCACCGAGCCGGCGATCCTCGCGCCGGCGTTCGCCGTCCTGCTCGTCGCGTTCCTGTGGCGTGAGCGCCGCGCGCGGGAGCCGATCGTGCAGCTCGCCCTGTTCCGCGTCCGCGCCTACGCGGTCGGCAACGTCGTCTCCGTGCTGACCTCGGTCGGCTTCTTCGGCATGTTCTTCCTGCTTTCGCTGTACCTGCAGGGACCGCTGGGCTACTCCGCGCTGGCCGGCGGCGCGCTGCTCGTGCCCCTGGGCGCCTCCACGCTGATCAGCTCCACGATCGGCGGCCGCCTCTCGGACCGCTTCGGCTCGCGGCGGCCGATGATCCTCGGCCTCGTGCTGACCACGGCCGCGCCGCTGCTGCTCTCGCGCGTCGGCCCCGACAGCCGCTACGTGACCGATGTCCTGCCCGCGTTCGTCCTGGAGGGCCTCGGCTGGGGCCTCGTGTCCGCGCCGCTGAACGCGCTGGTCATCGGCGCGGCCTCCAACCGGCACTCGGGTGAGGCGGCGGGCGTGATGGCGACGCTGGACAAGCTCGGCGCCGCGGTCGGCGTCGCGCTGGCGGGCGGCTTCCTCGCCGCGCACGGCGTGGCCGGCAGCGGGGCGGGCGGCGCGAGCGACACCGGGTTCCTGCTCGCCTTCGACGACACGATGCTCCTGGCCGCGGCGGCGATGGGGCTCGCGCTGGTGCTCAGCGTGTTCGGGCTGCGGGCCGGGGTCGGCTCGGCGTCGGGTGCGCCGCGCGCGGGCGGC
>JAOPZL010000161.1 GCA_025964175.1 Solirubrobacterales bacterium | reverse complement strand
ACCACATCATCTGCAGCCTGCACGACGAGATGACGATGGACGTGATCGTCCGCTGAATGACGCCGCCGCACCTGTTCGGAGCTGAACTGCCACCGCGGTGTTGCTCTAGTCACATCTCCGGCGCGGGGTGGAGCAGTCTGGTAGCTCGTCGGGCTCATAACCCGAAGGTCGCAGGTTCGAATCCTGCCCCCGCTACTGATCGAAGGGCCCTCGAGAGAGGGCCCTTCGTCGTTCCGAACGCCTCCGCGATCGCCTCGGTGACGGAGACCTGGATGCGGCGTTCGGTCTTGTCGTAGACGATCTTGACGTTGAACGCTTCGAAGGTCTGGCGCTTGATCGCGATCGGCGCTGTACGCAGCTGCTTGGTCAGGTCGGGGGATCCGGGCCAGGATCGTCGTGACGTCCTCGGTCTCCTCGTCGAGTTCGGCGGGCGACAGCTCTGCGAGGTCGGCGTGGGCGGCCTCGATGTCGGCGCGCCGCTCCGTGATCCGGGCGGTGACGATCGCGGGCTCCAGACCGTCCTCGAGCATGGAACTCGCAGGAGGCGACGTCGCCGTACGTCGCGCCGTAGGAGCAGGCGTAGTAGTGGTGTCCCTTGCGGGCCTTGCCTTGCATCGAGAGCGGCTGGTGGCCGGGGGCGCAGTGGACCATGCCGGCGAACAGGTAGTTGCGCCCGCCGCTGCGGCCGGTCCCCTGTTGGTGGTTGCTGCGCTTCTCGAACCGGGCCTGGCTAGCCGCGAATAACTCGCCGGAGACGAGCGGCGCGTGCGCCTGTTCGCTGACCACCCACTCTTCCTCGGCCCGCAGACGGGCTCCGCCGCCACTCTGGCGGGCAGAGGCGAAGTCCAGGCGGTTCCAGACGATCCGCCCGGTGTCGACCGGGTTGCGCAGCATCGCGCGGATCGTGGTCGCGGCCCAGTGGCGGCGGACGTTGCGGGACGTGTCGACGTGGTTGGGAGAAGGAGGACCGCCCGCCGGGTTGAGGTGGGCCGCGATGGCCTTCAGGCTGAGGCCGCGGTCGGCGTGGAGGTGGAAGATCTCGGCGATGATCGGTGCCTGCTGCGGGTCAGGCTCCAGCGTCACGCGCGACTGTCGCGATCGCCGCGATGGCCTTGAGGCATCGCGTGTTCGACGCGGCGGTAGCCGTAGGGCGCGCGACCTCCGGCGCGGTAGTCCTGCTCGCTGGCCTCCTTCATCCCGCGCTTGGTCTCGCGGGCGAGCTTGTAAGGCGCTCCGCTTATTGGGTTTTTGCAGTCGCGCACGAGATGCGACAGGGTGCATCACATGACTGCTCCCGTCCGCCGGCTGTCGCTCGGCGTGTTGTGCAGTGCGCTCGCGCTGCCACTCCTCGCTCCCGCCGCCGGCCAGGCCGCGACCACCGACGCGGAGGTCCAGCGCGGTCTCCAGCAGCTCGTCGCGGCCAAGGGCGGGCCCCCCGGCGCCGTCGCCACCTTGTACCGCGACGGCAAGCTCACGGTGCTGCGTGCAGGGCGGTCCGACGTCAAGCGGCGCGGCGCGCCGACGGCCAACCAGCACATGCGCATCGCCAGCATCGCCAAGGCGTTCAGCGGCGCGGTCGCGCTGCACCTCGTGCAGGAGGGCAAGCTCGGCTTGGACGACACGATCGGCCAGCGCCTGCCCAACCCGCCGGCGGCCTGGGCCGCGGTGACCGTGCGACAGATGCTCAACCACACCAGCGGCCTGCCCGACTACACGCGGTCCGATGGGTTCGTCAAGCAGGCGACGACCAACCCGCGCGGGTACGTCACACCGCGGAAGGTCGTCGGCTGGGTGCGCAAGGATCCGCTCGCCTTCCCGCCGGGCTCGACGTACGAGTACTCCAACACCGACAACATCGTGGTCGGCCTCATCGCGGAGGCGATCACCGGTACGCCGTACGGGACGCTGCTGCAGGACATCGTGTTCGGCCCCGCCGGCCTCACGCAGACGTCGTTCCCCACCCGGCGCATCTCGCTGCCGACGCCCTTCATCCACGGCTACGTCGTCGGCCCGGGCGAGCCGCCGCAGGACGTGTCGACCTTCCTCAGCCCGAGCGGCGCGTGGGCGTCGGGGGCGATCGTCTCGACGCCGACCGATCTCGGGGCGTTCATCCGAGCCGACCTCGGGCTGAAGTTCTTCGGCGCGGCCGAGCAGGCGCAGCAGATGCAGTTTGTGCCCGGCTCGTCGAGCCCGCCCGGCCCGGGCGCCAACGCGGCCGGCCTGGCGCTGTTCCGCTACACGACGCCGTGCGGTGTGGTCTACGGCCACACCGGAAGCTTCCCGGGATACGCGCAGTGGGCCGCGGCCACCGCGGACGGGACGCGCTCGGTCACCACGACGCTCAACATCCCGCCGCCGGAGGGCGCGCTGCTGCGCCAGCTGCGGGCGGTGCAGGGCAAGGCGGTGTGCGCGCTGCTCGGGCACTGAGCCGGCGGCCCCGCTCCTGATCGAAGGGCCCTCGAGAGAGGGCCCTTCGTCGTTCCGCTCGCGGTCGATGACGGGGCAAGCGGGTGCGCGCCGGGCCGCGGCTGGGTAGGACGACGAGGATGACGAAGCCCCCCGACGATCCCCAGCTCGACCTCGACGCGATCCGCGAGGAGCTCGAGGCGCGCCGGGACGCGGTCGGCGGCCGGGTCGCCGGCCTGGCCGCGCGCCCCGAGCTCGGCAGCGCGCAGGGCTTCGGCAAGCGGATCGGCGACGGGACGATCGAGGCGGTGAGCCGGCTGACCGAGATCGGCGTCGGCCGCTCGCTGGAGAGCGGGCTGGCCCGCACCGAACGGGCGCTGGCCAAGCTCGACGAGGGCACCTATGGCGTCTGCGACAGCTGCGGTGCGACGATCCCGGCCGGTCGCCTGCGCGCGATGCCCGACAGCGTCCTGTGCCTCACCTGCGCGGCGGCCGAGCGCCGCGTCGCGCCCCGGCGGCGCTGAGAGCCGAG
>JAOPZL010000123.1 GCA_025964175.1 Solirubrobacterales bacterium | reverse complement strand
CGGCGGAACTCGGGGTTGTCGTGCTCGATGTCGCGCGGCGAGAGCTCCTTGACGCGCTTGACCTCGACCTGGTCGATGACCGCCTCGAAGATCCGCTCGCGCGGCGAGTACTGGTAACCGATGTTGACCAGCACGAGCTGGTTCTTGCGGTACTTGTGGGACTTGTCGCCGAGCCGGATCGTGGCCGTCTTGCGGCCGCGCTTGAGCTGGTCGGCGAAGATCCGGGAGTAGAAGTTCAATACCTGCACGATCGGCGCGGGACTCTAGCGATTCCCCGGTGAAGATGACCGCTGATCTACCGGCCGACGCGTTGCATCGCGCGCTGCACCATCTCCCGCTCCCCGCGATAGGTCAGCTGCGCCAGCGCCTGCTGAAGCGGTACCCAGCGCGCCTCCTCGACCTCCTGGTCGTGGTCGGCGACGTCGCCGGCCCGGTAGTCGAACAGGAAGAACGAGACGACCTTCGCGATCCGCTGCCCTTCACGCTGGTACCAGTAGCGGACGTCGCCGAGCTTCTCGACGAGGTCGGCGGTGACGCCCGCCTCCTCGCGCACCTCGCGCTCGGCGGCCTCGGGCGCGGTCTCGCCCGGGTCGACGTGGCCCTTGGGCAGCGCGACGACGGCGCGGCCGCTCGCCGCGCGGCGGGTCGGGACGATGACGATCGTCTCGTCTCCGCGCACGACCACGCCGCCCGCGGAGAACTCAGTAGACGTAGCCACGCAGGGCGTTCGGATCGTTGACGATGATGCGACCGCGACCCTGCGAGATGACCCCGGCGCGCTCGAGCACGGCGAGGAAGCGCGAAGCCGACTCACGTGAGGAGCCGGCCAGCTGGGCGATGTCGGCCTGCGTCACGGTCACCAACACGTCGAGCTCCCCGGCGCCCTCCTTGCGGGCATCGGCGACGAGATCGGCCAGGACCGTGGCGACGCGGCTCTGCACGGTCTGGAAGGACTGGCGCGTGAGGCGCTCGTTGGCCTCGCGCAGCTTGCGGCTCATCGCGACGACGAGCCGCATCGCCAGGTCGCCGTGGGCGGAGATCAGGCGCCGGAAGTCGGGTCCCGGGATGCCGATGACCTGCAGCTCGTCCAGCGACTCCATCGTCGCCGAGCGCTTCTCGTCGTCGAAGATCGCCAGCTCGCCGAAGATGTCGCCGGGGCCGAAGTGGGCGAGCGTGATGGAGCGGCCGTCGCCGTGCTCGCGGATCGCCCGGGCGTGGCCGCTGTAGACGACGTAGCACGTGTCGCTGGCGTCTCCCTCGCGGAAGATGACGTCGCCGGCGGAGAAGGAACGGCGCACGGCGAGCTGGGCGATGCGACGCAGGTCGGGCTCGGCCAACGCCTCGAAGACCCCCACGCCGTGAAGCAGTTGGACGGCCTCCTCCGTGGTCGCTCCTCCCATCACGCGCCCCACAATAAAGACTTCGAGACCGCCGACCGGCAGCCCCTAGGGTGGCTGGATGGCTCGGCTGCCCGCACTCGCCGTCCTCCCGCTCGCGCTGCTCGCCGGCGCGGCGCCCGCGACCACCGCTGCCCAGCCCGCGTCCCCGCGGCCGTGGGCGACGGTCAACGTCTGCGACACCGCCGCGCATCCCAACGCGATCGGGGTGCGCGCGTCGATGCCCGGCGCACGCCGCCCGCAGGTCCGCGTGTACGCCCGCTTCCGCGTCCAGTGGCACGACCCGGCCGACGGCCTGTGGCACAACCTGCTGACCGGCGGCGACTCCGGGTTCGTCTCCGTCGGCCGCGTGAAGGCGGGTGCCGCGCGCGAGAGCGGGCAGGTGTTCCGCTACCAGGCGCCCAAGGCGGGCGCGCCGCTGCTGCTGCGCGGGCGCGTCGACGTCCAGTGGCGCATCGGGCGCACCGTCGTGCGGCGCGCCGACGCACTCACGGCGAAGGGGCACAGGAGCGCCGCGGGCAGCGATCCGAAGGGCTACTCCGCGGCGACCTGCACGTTGAAGGCTCCGTAGAGCCCGCTGCTAGGCCTTCTTGTCGACCTTGCGCACCAGGTGCCAGGCCGACGGGACCGCGATCGCCGCGACGGCGGCCTTGATGAGCCCGCCGACGATGAAGACGGTGAAGCCGCCATGGATGGCGGTGCCCCAGTCCAGGCCGGCCGAGACCTTCAGCCACGGCACGCCGACCCCGAACACGATCAGCTGGCCCGCGCAGAACGAGACGAACGCGATCAGGACCTTGCGGTCGCTGCCGAGCTCGGCCAGGCGGCCGATCACGTAGGTGGCCACGATGAAGCCGATGATGTAGCCGCCGCTGGCGCCGGAGATGACCGACCAGCCCTGATGACCGTCGGCGTAGACGGGCAGCACGAGGCCGGCGAGCGCGTACAGGGTCATGGCGATGACGCCGCGGTTGGCGCCCAGCGCGGCACCACAGAGGACGACGCCGAGCGTCTGGCCCGTGATCGGCACGGGCGTTCCCGCGAGCGGGATCGAGATCTGGGCCAGGAGGGCCATGAGGGCGGCGCCACCGATGATGAGCAGGGCGTCGCGCACGCGCGCCCCCGGGATGACGTCGGCCAGCACCATCCGGCGTGGCAGGGCATGAGTCGACAAGGAGGTTCCTTTCGCAGGCAAGGTCGGTATTGGTATCGGCTCCGGCGTCGCGGCGTCGCGCTCTTCGACGCCGTGCGGGCCGTTGTCAGTCCAGGAAGAGGCGCGGATCGTTCGTGATGACGCCGTCGACGCCGAGCGCGCGGAGCCGTTCGATCGTCGCGCGGTCGTCGACCGTCCACACGTACAGCTCGCCTCCGGCGGCCTGGACGTGCTGGACGAGCGAGGGGGTGACGAGGCGCCAGTGGGCCATGAGCGCGTCGGCCTTGCCGGCCCGGATCGCGGCCGCCGCATAGCGCGGCAGGGCGGTCCGGTAGGCCAGCGCGAAGACCATCGCCGGGGGTCGCGTGAGCCGGCGCGCCATCGGGTCCTTGCGCAGCTTGGGGACCGACCAGCCCAGCCGCAGATCGGGCTCGGCGGCGCGCAGGACCGCCAGCGACGACGTCTCCATGGTCGAGACGAGCGTCCGCTCCACGAGGCCGTGGCGGCGCAGCGCGTCCAGCACGCGCAGCTCGTACCCGGGCAGCTTGAGGTCCACGTCGAGCTCGAGGCCGGCGAACGGGGTCGACGCGAGGTGCGCGAGGCCCTCCTCGAGGGTGGGCGCGCCATCGACGTGGTCGTAGTCGTGGGCGAGGAGCAGCTCGCCGGTGCCGTCGGTGCGCTCGGAGAGGATGTCGAACTCGATCATGTCGACGCCGACCGCGACCGCGGCGTCGAACGCGGCGGGGGTGTTTCCGCGCGCGAGCAGGTCGGCGCCCTTGTGGCCGACGCGGCGGGTGCGGCGACCCGCCCGCTCCGCGGGCTCGGCCGGCTCGATCACCTTGCTCATCGCTGACACCCCGGACACCAGAAGGTCGTCCGGTTGTCCTCCCACATGCCGCGCTCCAGGATCGTCTCGCCGCAGCGCGGGCACGGCCGGCCGGCGCGACGGTAGACCTGCAGGTCGCGCGTCTGGTTGCCGTCGTGGGCCGAGCGCTGCATGCGCGGGCGCGTCGCGCGCACGATCGCGAGCGCCTCGTCGTCGCTCACCGTCGCGGTCGGGCGCCACGGGTCGATCCGCGCCTCCCAGCAGCCCTCGGCCTTCCACAGGTTGCCGATGCCCGCGAGCGTGCGCTGGTCCAGCAGCGCGTCGCCGATCGGCCGGGTCGGATCGTCGGCGCGCAGGCGCTTGAGGAAGGTCGCCTCGTCGAGCTCCGGCGCGAGGACGTCGGGGCCGAGCCCGGCGATCCGCTGGTCGGCCCGGGCGCGTGCGGCGGTCATCAGCTCCAGCACCGGGCCGTCGAACTGGACGACCTCGCCGCCGCGAGCGCGGGCGACGAGCCAGGCGCGGCGCGGCGCCCGGCGCCAGCGCTGGCCGGAGCGGTACGTGCCCCAGCTGCCGGTCATGCGCAGGTGGGAGTGGATGACGAGGTCGCCCTCGAAGCGCAGGAACAGGTGCTTGCCGTGCGCGTCGACCGACGTCACCGCGCGCCCGTCGAGCTTCTGCGGCCAGCGGTCGCGCGCGAAGCGCGGGTGTGGCGTGGTCAGCTCGTCGGGCACCGCGCCCTCGAGCACGGGGCGGATGCGGTTGGCCGCGTAGTGGATGGTGTCGCCCTCGGGCATTCTCTCCTGAGGGTACGTATGGCGCGCCCATCCGGAACATCCTCAGCCGACTTTGGGGTGATCTTGAGCGGGGGCTGAGGATCGACCGCCAACGTGACGTCCATGCCCGGAGCGCTCCCCCTCCTCTTGGTGGCGATCCTCACCCCGACCGGCACATGGCATGTCGGAGGACCCGGGACCCCTGTGCAGACGCGGCCGCTGGTGGCCAGCGGGCACCGCTTCACGCCAGGGACGGGACAGGCGACCGAACGCAGCATCGTGGTTCGCGGGCAGCACAGCCGCGGAGCCATGCCTGCATCGGCGCCCGACGAGGGAAGCGCACCGCAGCCTGAGGTGCTGCGCACGATGGCAGTGGCCGTCTCCGGGCCCAACACATCCGCCCCGCCGCTCGCGGTGCGGGTCCGGGGACCACCATCGCAGCGCGCCTGATCAGGCGCTCAACGTGAGCTTGCTCGGTCCAGCGCGGAAGCCGAGCTCGATCAGCAGCGGCTCCAGGTCGGAGCCGACGACCGGCTCCCCATCGACCTTCTCCAGCGAGAGCTTCGCCCCGCGGCCGCCGCGTCCGCTCCGTACGAACTCGGCGAGTGCCTCCAGCGCCACGACCATCCGCGGGTCGTCGCGGGGGATCAGCACCTGCAGGCCGCGGCCGCCCTTCTCGACGAAGACGGCCGGCTCCGCGCCGGCGAGCACGACGTAGGCGCCGCGCACGCGCCGCGCCCGGGACGTCGTCTCGCCCTCCCGCTTGGGCCACGCCAGCGCCGCCCCGTAGGGCTGGGCCGGATCGGTGGCGGCGAGGACGATCGGCGGCGCCTCGTCGACGTCCCGCTGCGCGCGCAGCCGCTCGACCGCGCCGGGCAGCGCGAACTGCGCGCCGCCGAGGCCCTCGATGAAGTAGCCGCGCCGGCAGATGCCCAGCGTCTCCAGCGCCGAGAGCGCGTCGTACAGCGTGGAGAAGCCGCCGGGGATCGACTCGGCGAGGACCTGCTCGCGGGTGACGATGCCGTAGCGCTCCAGCAGCAGCTCGGCCTGGGTGCGGCGCTGTTGGGTGGGTGGGGGTGGATTCTGCGCGGTGCGGAAGATGGAGGAGGTCAGCGCCCAGCGGCCCTGCACGGTGGGCGTGGCGCCGCGGCGGCGGTTGGCGAAGCGGCGGGTCGGAGCGGCGGCCCGCTGGGCGCGGGCCAGCGTGAGGCGCGGCGCGCGCAGCGGGGCGAACGCGTCGTTGGTGATCTCGCCGGCCCAGACGAGGTCCCACAGCGCCTCCTGGATCTGCTCGGGCGAGAACGGCAGCTCGGCGAGGAGGTCGGTGAAGAAGCACGGCGCCGCCGCGATCCGCTCGCGCACGGCGCGGTGCTCGGCCTCGTCCGGGGCCTCGGGACGGCCCGGCGGGGGACCGATCGCCGCGGCGTCCTCGCGGAAGTAGAGGGCGACCTTGCCGCTGTTGCGCCCGAGCGACCCGGCGCCGACCCACACGATCTCGCCCGACGCGCACAGCTGGTCCAGCCACGTCGAGGAGTACGCGCCGGTGCGCCGCGGCAGCACGTCGCGCTCCCACACCTCGGCCGGGAGCGGGATGCCCTGCAGCGCGACGAGCACCTCGCGCAGGCGGTCGATGCCGGCACCGGCGGCGGGGTGGCGGTCGACGCCCTGCCACGAGGTCAGGAAGGAGGCGAACGCGCGCTGGTCGGCCGGCTCGATCTCCTTGCGCAGGACGGCGAGCGACGCGCGGCGCAGCCGGCGCAGGACCTCGGGGTCGCACCACTCGCGCTCGGAGCCGCCGGGGCGCAGCTCGCCGCGGATGAGGTCTCCGGCTGCTTCCAGCTCTTTGAGCGCAGAAGCAGCATCGACGCGGTAGCGCTCGCGCACCTGGTCGGTGGTGAACGGGCCGTGCGTGCGGGCGTAGCGGGCCAGCAGCTTGCGCAGCGCGTCGTCGACGTCGCCGACGAACGCCTCGGGCAGGCCGCTGGGCGGGACGACGCCGAGCGCGTCGCGGTACAGGCCGGCATCGTCGGCGGCGATCCAGCGCTCCTCGCCGGCGATCCGCACCCGGACGGCGCGGCGCTCCCCGGCCAGCGTGATGAGCATCGCCTCCGCGTCGAGCCCTTCCATGACGCGGGTCTGCGCCTCGTCGACGGTCAGGTCGCCGAGGCGGCGCAGGATGTCGGCCAGCGCGTCGCGCGTCTCGGCGCGGGTGCGAACGGAGCGGTGCTGGAGGTCGTCCTCGACCCGG
>JAOPZL010000107.1 GCA_025964175.1 Solirubrobacterales bacterium | reverse complement strand
TCCCAGCGCGTAGGTTGCCGCGCATGAGCGCCATGATCGACAGGCTGTGGAAGCTGCACGGCGACGGCAACGTGCGAACCGGGGAGGTCGTTGCGCCCGACGAGCGCCTGGCCATGCCCGCGATGTTCGGCCTCGGCGCCCAGCACGTGCTGGCCATGTTCGGCTCCACCGCGCTGGTCCCGGTGCTGACCGGCTTCCCGGTCTCCACGACGCTGCTCTTCTCCGGCATCGGCACGCTGCTGTTCTGCCTCATCACCGGCAACCGGGTGCCGTCGTACACCGGCTCCTCGTTCGCGTTCATCGCGCCGGTCATCGCCGCCAAGACCGATGGCGGGATCCCGGCCGCGCTGGGCGGGATCCTGTGCGCGGGGATCGCGCTCTTCCTCGTCGGGCTGATCGTCGATCGCATCGGCTACCGGGTGGTCGGCTTCCTGCTGCCGCCGGTCGTCACCGGTGCGATCGTCGCGCTCATCGGTCTCAACCTGGCGCCGGTGGCCAAGGACCAGTTCTCCCAGCAGGCGGGCATCGCGCTCTTCACGCTTGCCGCGATACTGATCCTCACCGTCGGCCTACGTGGGCTGGCCTCGCAGCTGTCGGTCTTCCTCGGCGTCGTCGCCGGCTACGTCTTCGCGGGGATCCTGGGCAAGGTCGACTGGAGTGCCGTGCACCAGGCCGACTGGTTCGGCTGGCCCGACCTGACCACGCCGACCTTCAACGGCCGCGCGATCCTGCTCATCGTCCCCGCGGTGCTCCTCGTGTTGATCGCCGAGAACGCCGGCCACGTCAAGGCGGTGGCGGCGATGACGGGACGCGACCTGGACCCGCTGGTCGGACGCTCCCTGATGGCCGATGGCATCGCCACCACGCTGTCGGGCGGCTTCGGCGGCTCGGGCACGACGACGTACGCGGAGAACATCGGCGTGATGGGCCTGACGCGCGTCTACTCGACGCTGGCCTACATCATCGCGGGCGGGATCGCCATCGTGCTGGCGCTGGTGCCGAAGTTCGGCGCGGTCATCGGCGCGATCCCGATCGGCGTGCTCGGGGGCGCTGTGACCGTGCTGTTCGGGATGATCGCCATCCTCGGAGCCCGCATCTGGATCGAGAACGGCGTCGACTTCCGCGACCCGGTCAACCTGACCACGGCGGCCGTCGCGGTCATCGTCGGCGCCGGCGACTTCACGCTGACCTGGGGCGACTACGCCTTCGCCGGCATCACGCTGGGCACGGTCGGCGCGATCGTCATCTACCAGGTGCTGCGCCTGCTGCAGCGCCGCGGCGGCGAACCGCCGGCGCGCGTCTCCGTCTAGGTGGGCGGCGTTCGACACCTCTCGTGAAACGCGCGCTCGAGCGCGGCGGTGAGTTGCGCGTCCCCGTCCGGCTCGATCCGGATCCGCCGCCACGGCCCGACGCGCAGGAACCGCATCCGGGCGAACGCGCGGGCGCCGAGCTTGGCCACCGACTTGCGCGAGGCGATGTTGTCCTCGGCGATCCGGACGACCACCCGCTCGCTGCCGTCCGTTCGGCTTGTCGCGATCGCGTGCCGCACCGCGCACCGCCCCACGCCGAGGTGGCGATGGCGCGGCATCGCGTAGGCGCCCTCGAGGCAGAGCACATTCGCCGGCAGCGGCATCCAGCCGCCCCGCATCGCCACCGCCGGCACCCGGCCCCGATGCAGCCAGATCGAGTAGACGAGCTCATCCCCGTGGGTGCCGACCCACAGCTGGTCGCCGTCCTCGATCCATCCTCGCGCCACGTCGCCGTTCAGCACGCCGAGGGCCGCGAGCGCGTCGACGTCGGTGGGGTCGCCACGGCGGACGCGGTAGCCGTCCGGCGGCGCGGGCGGCGCGCCGCCGTCGGACGGGATCTCGAACCACAGGTGGCGCTCCGACAGGAGAAACCACCGGCGCACCCAGAGCAACCCACGCTCCGCGGCCCGCACCGCAGCCCCGCGCACGCCGTGACGCCGCATTGCTGCTGCCGCGCGGGTGAAGGGGCTCGCTGCCGCGACCGTACCGTTCATCCTCCGCAACGCTACCCCGCTGCGGAGGGGCGCCGGTGATGCGGGATCCCACCCCGCGGATGGGAGATCCCTCCCCAGCTGCGGCCGATCTTGGCTGATCGTCGCCGCATCGACGTGCGGCGTCGCCCGGACGCACGTCCTCTTATCAATGCCTCACACAGCGGCAGTAGCCTCGACTGAGTCGTGCCTGCCGCCACCCGCGTGCTGTTGGTCGAGGACGATCGCGACCTTGCCGCCGCGCTCCGGCTCGAGCTCGGCCACGCGCGCTATGACGTCCGCATCGAGGGCGACGGGCCGCGGGCGCTGCGGGCCCACCAGGAGTGGGCGCCCGACCTGATCCTGCTCGACCTCGGGCTCCCGAGCTTGGATGGGATCGAGGTGTGCCGACGCCTGCGTGCGGCGTCGCCGGCTCCGATCCTGATCGTCACCGCGCGCGGAGCCGTCGAGGAGCGCGTGCGCGGGCTCGATGCCGGCGCGGATGACTATCTCGTCAAGCCCTTCTCGCTCGAGGAACTGCTGGCGCGGGTGCGCTCGGCCCTGCGGCGCTCGGCGCGGCACGAGCAGGGCGAGCGGCTGCGCGTCGGCGAGCTGATGCTCGATGCCGCGGCTCACACGGTCAGCCTCGCGGGCCAACCCGTCGAGCTCACGCCGCGTGAGTTCGCGCTGCTGGAGTTCCTCATGCGCCACCGCGGGCGCGCGCTCGGCCGCCAGACGCTCCTCACCGAGGTGTGGGGCTATGACTTCCTCGGCGGATCGAACGTCATCGACGTCTACGTCGGCTACCTGCGCCAGAAGCTCGCCGCGGCCGGCGAGCCGCCTCGGATCGAGACCGTTCGTGGCGTGGGCTACGCGCTGCGGGAGCCGTGATGATCCGCCTCGGCGTCCGCGCGCGCTTCGCGCTCCTGGCCGCCCTGCTCGTGCTGCTCGTCGGCACGCTCGTCTCCGTCGTCGGCTACCTCACGCTGCGCGGTGCGGAGCTTGGCCAGGCCTCCGCGCAGGCGCGCGACCAGGCGCGCCAGCTCACTGGGCTGATCGAGGTCCCCGGCGTGCCGCCGGCCGCCGAACCGGACCGCAACCTGGTCGACCTCAGGGACCCGTCGCTCTCCACCGACTTCGCACGGGCCGGCCAGCTCGTGCTCGTGACGGGGCCCGATGGCCGCGTCGTCCAGCGCTCCGACGGTGCGAACGGGCTGCGCGCGCCCCCATCCCTGCGTTCGCGCTGCCTGACCGCCGGCGAGGCGTCGCTGCGGCAGAGTGGCCCCGACGTCGCGGTCTCCTGCCGGCGCGTCGGGACGCGCGAGCGACCGGTCGGGTACGTCCTCGTCGGGACGCCCCTGGATCGCGCACTGGCCTCGCTGTCTCGCCTGCGCACCGGGCTCGCGATCGGGCTGGCCGCGGGGGTCGCACTCGCTGCGCTGGTGGCACTCTGGGTGGCACGTCGCGCGCTGCGCCCGGCGCGGCAGATCGCCGAGACGGCGGAGTCGATCCGCTGCGGGGATCTGAGCCGGCGGATCGACTACCGCGGGCCGCCGGACGAGCTCGGCATCCTCGCCCACGAGCTCGACGGCTGCTTCGCCGAGCTGGAGCAGGCGGTCGAGCGGCAGCGGAGCTTCGTCTCCGACGCCTCCCACGAGCTCAAGACGCCCATCGCCGCGATCCGCGCCCACACCGAGCTCCTGCGCGGCTGGGCGGGCGTCGACGCGCCGGCCCGGGAGGCGGCGCTGGCGTCGCTGGATCAGGCCGCGCGGCGCATGGGCCGCCTCGTCGCCGACCTGCTGCACCTCACCGAGCTCGATCGTGCGCCGCCGACCGCGCGCCTGCCCGTCCAGCTCGACGACCTCCTCCTCGCCGTCGTCGCCGAGGCCCAGCCGCTGCATCCCGAGATCCCGATCCGCGTGTCCCAGCTCGACGACGCCGCGGTCACCGGCGACGCGCTGCGGCTGCAGCAACTCGTCATGAACCTGCTCGACAACGCGCTGCGGGCCAGCCCGCCCGGCGGGGAGATCGACGTCGGGGTTCGCGATGACGGAACGGTCGTCACGGTGACGGTCGGCGACCAGGGGCCCGGGATCCCCATCGAGGCGCTGGAGCGCGTCTTCACGCGCTTCTACCGCGTGGGCGAGTCGCCGGCCGCGGCCCCGGGAACCGGCCTCGGCCTCGCCATCGCCCGCGAGATCGCCCGCTCCCACGGCGGCGAGCTGACAGCGCAGAACCGTCCGGGCGGTGGCGCCACGCTCCACCTGGCTCTGCCGCGCGTGAGCCCCTTAGCGAACGCGCATCGATCCCACATCGATCCCACAGAACCCGAGCGTACGGTCCGTCCCGTCGACCATCCATCAACGAGGAGGTAGTCGAATGGGCACCCTCAGACGACCAGCACTGGTGCTCCTGCTCGCGGCGCTCGCCGCGGCACTCGCGCTGGCCCTGTTCGCCTCGCTCGGCGGGGCCGGCGGCACCGCCGGGCCCCCGACCGCGCGGGCGGCGAACCAGGGTTCGCAGCAGCAGAGCGGTCAGGGTCAGCGGGCCACCCAAAAGGCCAAGCACCAGGGCCGCAAGCAGGCGAGCCACAAGCCGGCCAAGCGACAGGCCGCCGCGCAGGATCAGGCCGGCGGCAACGAGCCCAACGAGGCCGCGGGCGAGAGCGAGAGCGAGTCTTCCGCGCCCGAGCCTGGTGAGCCGGTTCCGGGTCACGAGGATCCCGCTGGCGCGGACCATCAGTGCCCGCCGAATTGCGACACGGCAAACGGCGAGCAGGGCTGACGGCAACACGGGGCGCTCGCCGGTGCGGTCGAAGAGATCGTCGACCGCCTGGCGGGCGCGCCGCGTCAATCCGGATGTCAGCGCGGGTCAACCCGGTTCGTGTTCGGATTCATTGCCGCGGAGGCAATCGCAGCACCTTCCACCAGCGACTCGAGCTTGGCGTAGGCGACGTCGCGCGGCAGGTACTTCATCCCGCAGTCAGGGGCGGCGATCAGCCTGCCGGCCTCGGCGTAGGGAAACGCCCGTCCGATGCGCTGAGCGACAACGGCCGGCGTCTCGACGTCGTTGGTCGAGAGATCGAGCACGCCGAGAATGATCGTCTTTGACCTCAGCGCATCGAGGACGTCGAGCTCCAACCCCGATTGCGCCGTCTCGATCGAGATCTGCTGACACTCCGTGGCGACGAGCTCCGGCAGGAACGAATAGCCGCTGGGTCGCTCGTGGATGATCGCGGCATAGCCGAAGCAGATGTGGATCGCCAGCGTGCCGCCCAGGCCGTCGGTCGCTCGGCGCAGAACCTCCAGCCCATAGGCACGCGCGGCGTCGGGCCGAGCCTGCATGTACGGCTCATCGAGCTGAACGACATCGGCGCCCGCGTCGAAGAGCTCGACGATCTCCTGCCGCACCGCGTCCGCATAGGCGGCGCCGAGGTCCTCCCGTGACCCGTAGTAGTCATCCTGGGCCTGCTGCGACATCGTGAATGGGCCGGGAATGGTGATCTTCGCCAGGCGGCTTGTGTTCGAGCGCAGGAACCGCATGTCTCGAACCTGCACCGAGTCGCCACGCACGATCGGGCCGACCACTCGCGGAACCGCGTTGGGGTGACCGCTCCGGTCCAGCGCCGATCCCGGATTCTCGAGATCGACCCCTTCGAGCGCCGTCGCGAACCGGTTCGAATAGCTCTCGCGACGAATCTCGCCGTCGGTGATGATGTCGAGCCCCGCCCGCTCCTGATCGACGATCGCCGATCGCGTAGCGTCGTCCTGAGCTTCCTCGAGATATGCCCGGTCGACGCGCCACAGTTCGGTGGCGCGCACCCGTGGTGGAAACCGCTCGCGGAGCCTGTCGCGATCGATCAACCAGTCAGGCTGGGCGTAGGAGCCGACGAGGCTCGTGAGAACCCGAGCTGGGCTGCGGACCGTCTCTGGCTGCACTGGGTCTCCCCTCGTCGGTGCGATTCCGTCTCGATGATGCCCGAGTCTCCGCCACCGGAAGACGGCTGAGCGTGCTCGCCTTGTTTAGCCGCCCTCATCGACGATCGGCCAGATCTCCACACCCGCGCCCATGCCGAGCGTGCTCATCGGGTGAGACGGTCCTTCCCGCCTTCGGCCTCGAGCAGCCGGTGGAGCTTGACGGCGACGTGAACGGCAAGCCGCCGCTCGGGCCGCTCGAGCGGGTCGCCGAGCAGCTCGATGGCCTGGGCGAAGCGATGGCGGAAGGTGTTGCGGTGCAGGAAGCACTGGCGGGCTGCCCGGTCATGGCGGCTGAAGTCGAGCCCCGCCTCGAGCACATCCATCAGGTTCGTGCCGCGCTCCTGATCGCGCGAGATGAGCGGCCCGAGCTGCGTCTGGACGAAACGCCGCGCCGCATCGCCGTGGACCTGGCCGGAGAGGAGCTCCTCGAGCGCGTACTCGGAGGCCCAGGTCAGGACGCGGTCGGGATCGAAGCGGGCGCTGAGCTCTGCCACGCCGGCGAGGTGACGGACGTGCCCGCTGAGGCCTGGCAGATCGGCCGGTCGCTCGGCGGCGACGGCGTGCGCGCAGGAGCCCGGCGCCAGCGCGCGCGCCCGCGCGGCGACATCCTCGAACCAGCCTGCGGCCTCATCCCGACAGACCCGGCTCACCGGATACAGCAGCACCATCTGGTGCGTCAGCAGGGTCGTGAGCGACTGCGCGGCACCGGCCCGCGCCTCGCGCTCGAGCGTCTCGATCGCCTCGGGATGGATCGATCCCGGACGCCAGCCGAGGACCGCCGGCCAGTAGGCGTCGGCGATGGAGGCACCCAGCTCGGCCGCCTCCCGCCGGGCGCGGTGGGGCGCCAGCGGCGGGCTGCTGACCAGGCGGCGCACGAACGCGGCGCGCTGCTGGCGGACCAGCGCCGCGCGCCGCAGCTGGTCGGTGAGCAGCGCCCGGACCAAGTGCATGAGCGGGCTCGGATCCTCGTCGGCGCCGTTCGGCTCCCCGGCCGCGAGCACGCCGAGTTGCACGCGTGCGGCGGTCAGCGGGATGAGCTTCCAGCCCGGCGGCGCGACGAGCGCGGACCGCGCGGCGGCGCGGGCGATCGACACCGCGCGGTCGCCGG
>JAOPZL010000055.1 GCA_025964175.1 Solirubrobacterales bacterium | reverse complement strand
GGGGTCGTGGCCGCCGCGGGGTCCGCCGCCGCCGCGGGACTCGCCTCCCCCACGATCCGGTCGCAGGCCCCGGCCCACGCCAGCTGCTCCAGCGCCGGCCGGCCCGCTCCCGCCCGCGCGGCGAGGTCCTCGATCGAGCGGTACGGGCCACTGCGCTCGCGCTCGGCGACCAGCGCGGCGACCTCCTCGCGCTTGACCCCGAGCACGTAGCCCAGCCCGACCCGCACCGCACCGGCCTCGGTCACCGTGCACTCGGCGGCGCTGGCGTTGACGTCGGGCGGGAGGATCTCGATCCCCCGCCGCTGCGCCTCGTGGACGAGCCCGTCGGGCGGGTAGAAGCCCATCGGCTGCTCGTCGAGCAGCGCGCACAGGAACTCGGGGCCGTAGTGGACGCGCAGCCAGGTCGACTGGTAGGCCAGCAGCCCGAAGGCCGCGCCGTGCGCCTTGGGGAAGCCGAAGCCCGAGAAGCCGACGACCATCTGCCAGACGCGCTCGGCCGCCGCCGGGTCGACGTCGGGGTGCAGCGTGGTCGCGCCCTGGACGAAGTCGGCATGGTGGGACTCGATCGCCGCCGAGGAGCGCTTGCGGCTCATCGCCCGGCGCAGGCTCTCGGCCTGTCCGGCGGAGAAGCCGGCGAACGCCTGCGCGACCTCGAGCACCTGGTCCTGGAAGATGATCGTCCCCAGCGTGTCGCGCAGGGCGGGCTCCAGCGACGGGTGGTCGTAGGGGATGACGAAGTCGGGGTCGATGCGCATCCGCTGCTTGCGCTCGATGTACGGGTTGACCGCGCCGCCGACGATCGGTCCCGGCCGCACGATCGCCACCTGGATCGTGAGGTCGTCGAGGTTCTCGGGGCGCGTGCGCCGCAGCGACCCCATCTGGGCTCGCGACTCGATCTGGAAGACGCCGGTCGTCTCCGCGTTCTGGATCGCCTCGTAGGTCGGCTTGTCGTCGAACGGGATGCGCGAGAGGTCGATCGTCTCGTGCCGGCGGCGGGCGATCAGCTCCACCGTGCGCTCGACCGCGGAGAGCATCCCGAGCCCGAGCAGGTCGATCTTCAGGAAGCCGGCGTCGGCGCAGGAGTCCTTGTCCCACTGCACCATCTGGCGCCCCTCCATCGCGGCGGGCAGCACCGGGCAGCAGTCGATCAGCGGCCGGGTGGCGACGATCATCCCGCCGGAGTGCTGGGAGAGATGGCGCGGCAGGCCGTCGGCCTGGGCCGACAGCTCGGCCAGGATGCGCCAGCGCCCTTCGCTCGCGCGCTTCTCCCCCAGCGCGACCGCGATGTCGTGGTCCACCCCGTGCGCGCCCCAGCCCTCCGAGCCGCGCGCGACGCGCTCGATCTCCCCGGGCGGCAACCCCAGCGCCTTGCCCAGCTCGCGGATCGCGCCACGCGCCTTGAAGGTCGGGAAGGCGGCGACGAGGGCCGACTTGTCGTGCCCGTAGCGCTCGTGGACGCGCGGGATCAGCACCGCGCGGACGTCGCGCGGGAAGTCGAGGTCGATGTCGGGCAGCGCCGTGAGATCCTCGTTGAGGAAGCGCCCGAGGGCGAGCGCGTTCTCCAGCGGGTCGACGTGCGAGAGGCCGGTGAGGTAGCAGATGATCGAGGAGACGCTCGAGCCGCGTCCGCGCCCGGGCGGCAGCAGCGAGCGGGCCATCGCGCCGCCCCGGACCTCGGCGGCGACCTCGCGCGCGAGCTCCAGCAGCTCGAAGTGCAGGATGAAGAAGCCCGACAGGTCGAGCTTGCGGATGACGCGCAGCTCCTCGTCGATGCGCGCCTCGGCCTGCGCGCGCAGCGGATGGGCGTGCGGGTAGCGCTCCTCGCGCTTGGCGATGCACAGCTCGGCCAGGCGCTGGTCGGCGGTGTCGTCCTCGGCGTAGGGGTAGCGGTAGCCGAGGTCCTGCGTGAGGTCGAAGCGCAGCGTCTCGGCCAGCCGCGCCGTCTCCAGCACCGCCTCGGGATGGTCCTCGAAGCGCGCCGCCATCGCCGTGGGCGAGGCGAGGACGTGCGCGTGGTTGCCGCGCCGCAGCGGCTCGGAGGCGTCGAGGGTGGTGTGCTCGCGGATGGCGACGAACGCGTCCTGCAGCTGTGCGCGCTCGCGCACGTGGGCATGGACGTTCCCGGTGGCCACGCACGGGACGCCCAGCCGGCGGGCGAGCGCTTCCAGGCCGCGGTTGCGGGCGCGGTCGTGGCGGGCGAAGGGGCGCTGCAGCTCGACGCGGAAGGCGTCGGGCCCGAAGGCGTCCAGCAGGAAGCGCATCGTCGGCTCGTCGCGCACGCCGTGGTCGGCGCAGCCGCTGAGGCAGACGAGCCCCTCGGCGTGGGCGGCGACCTGCTCCAGCGTGACCGACGGCTCCCCGATCCAGCCGCTCTTCCCGGGCCGGCGCGTGTGGCTGTGGGCGGCGGTCAGCAGCCGGCAGAGGTTGCTCCAGCCGGTGGCGTCGCGCACGAGGAGGGTCAGATGGCGCGCGGGCGCCCCGGCGGCGAGTCCCGCGGCGTCGACGACGTCGATCTCCGCTCCGTGCAGCGCCCGTAGCCCGTGCGCCCGGGCGGCCTGGGCGAACTCCATCGCCCCGGAGAGCGAGTTGTGGTCGGTGAGGGCCATGACCTCGTGGCCCAGCTCACGCGCCACCGGCACGATCTCGTCGGGCATCGAGGCGCCGTCCAGGAAGGAGTAGGCGGAGTGGAGGTGGAGCTCGGCGTAGGACACGGGACGAACACATGTTCGCATGCCCGGTGGACGACGCACCCTTGAAAACCGCCTGCCCGCCGGCGCGCTCCTCAGAGCCGGCGGTAGCGGCTGAGGATCCGCTGGTCCTTGCGCGGGCCGCGCACCCGCCACACCACCTCGAAGGCATCGTCGCCGAGGACGCGGTACTCGCCCTCGTAGCGGTCCTCCCCGCACGGGTGGACCGCCGGGCAGACCCCGGTCGACAGGTCGAGCGGGTGAAAGGGGCGCCCGTCGTCGAAGCGGACCTCCCACCCGTCGGACTCCTCCCGCACGAGCTCCAGCCGCCGCCGCGCCTCGAGGTCGTTCCCGCGCCATCGCATCCGCCCGCGCTCGTCCCAGGTGAGGTGGTCGGGGGTCGGCGCGGCGCCGCCCGAGGCCGCGGCGCCGACCGCGTCCGCCGCGCGCGAGAACTCCGCCACGCCCGTGAACTCCCCCTCATCGCCATCCTCGGACAGCGCGCGTTCGACCTCCCAGCGCCCGAGCAGGTAGCTCGCCAGGTCGCGGCTCACCACAGCACGTCCACGTCGTAGCGGGCCATCACCGGGTCGGAGCTCACCAGCGTCATCCCCTCAGGCTACGCCGCGTGGGCAACGCTCCCAGCGAGATACGCCCTAGCCCGGTGCCGCCGCCGCGGAGGCCGCCGGCAGGCACTCCGACCGGGTGCGCCACAGCCCATCCGCGCCTCGCACCCGCGCGTCGACGAGCGTCCCTCGCTCGGTCCGGTCCTCGATCCCGCCGCCGAACTTCACCCCTGCCGCGACGTGTCCGCCGGCTCCCCCGCCGTCCTCCGATGCGACGGAGTAGGTGCTGGCCTCGATGACCCCGGCCGTCACGAGCCGGTCGTTCCACACGGCGCCGAGCGCGGCGGGCGCGCTCAGCGGCTGGGCGAGCGCGGCGACCAACGACCGCGTCGCGGCGAGGTTCGCGGGGTCGGTCAGGTCGAGGCGCTGCTCGACCATCCACCGCCGACCGCCGGCGATCGAGCCGACGAGCTGCTCGGCCACCTCCTGCGCGGCCTGCGGCAGCGAGGCGGCACCGTGCAGCTGCCCCGTGCGCACGACGGACAGCTCCAACGGGCGTCCCCGCGCGTCGGAGGTCACCGCGACGTGCAGCTCGCCGCTGACCCGCCCCTCGCCTCCGACCTCGTTCTCCGCCACCTCCAGCAGCCCCGCGGCGGCCGCGGAGCCGTCCACCGAGAGGACCTGCGTCGTGTGCCCGGTGCGCTCGTCGACGACCGCGCCCGTGAGGATCCGGGCGTCGATCTCGATCCCACCGCTCGCCCCCGACTCCTCGGTGCCCGCATGCGCGCTCCCGGCGGCGCCGACGCCCGCGCGCTTGATCGTCTGCGCCCGCTGCCCGGCCGGCGGGGCGCGATGCTCGCTGAGGTACGCCATCCCACTGTCGGCATCCCGCCCGTTGGCGAACAACCACGTCTCGCCGCCGCCGAGCGAGAGCAGCAGCGCGGCACGCGCGGTGTCCCCGGTCGCCGCGTCCAGCCCCCGCGCCCGCACCCAGGCGTCCGCGCCCACCCCGACGTCGACGGCCGCGCTCGTGTCGTGCAGGTACGTCACGAGGACGCTCCCGTCCGAGCGGCGCTCGCGCAGGATCAGCTCGTCGCGCCCGATGCGCCAGATCCCGAGGTTGAGGTGGGCCTCGTCGATCGTCGCGTCGGTGCCCACGACGCACGGGCGCCGGTCCAGGTCGCAGACCCCACCGCTGACGATGCACAGCGCGCGGTGCATCTGGCGCACGACCGCCGCCGCCGCGCTCGCACCGCCGCCGACCGCCACACCCAGCGTCAGTGCCACGGCGGCGACCAGCGCCACCACCCCGAGCCACTCGATCGATGCCTGTCCGCGGTCGTCCACGGGATCCAGGCTCCCGCGATCGGTGTTACAGCGCTACACCAGTCTGTGACGAAACTGCACCGATCCTGCGCAATTCGTGGACCGGACGAGACACCATGGCCTCTCCTCTGCAAGTCTCCCAGAAGCCATGAGCCACGACAGCGACGCACTCGTCTTCTTCGGTGCCAGCGGCGACCTCGCCCACAAGAAGATCTTCCCTTCCCTGCACGCCTTGGTCAGCCGCGGAGTCCTCGACGTGCCGGTCATCGGCGTGGCCAAGGCGGGCTGGACGCTCGACGACCTCAAGCAACGTGCGCGCGAGTCCGTGGAGACGCATGACGCGGCGTTCGACAAGCTGCTCGGCCTCCTGCGCTACGTCGACGGCGACTACGCCGACGAGGCGACCTTCACCGAGCTCTGCCGGCAGCTCGGCGGCGCCGTCTCGCCGCTGCACTACCTCGCCATCCCCCCGTCGCTGTTCGGCGCCGTCGTCGAGCAGCTGGACCGCTGCGGCGCCGCGAAGGACGCGCGCGTCGTCATCGAGAAGCCGTTCGGGCACAACCTCGCCACGGCGGAGGAGCTCAACCGCGTCCTGCACAGCGTCTTCCCGGAGTCGTCGATCTTCCGCATCGACCACTATCTGGGCAAGGAGCCGGTCGAGAACATCGTCTACACGCGGTTCGCCAACACGTTCCTCGAGCCGCTGTTGCGCCGCGAGTACGTCGACCACGTGCAGATCACCATGGCCGAGTCCTTCGGCGTCCAGGGCCGCGGCCGCTTCTACGAGGAGGCCGGCACGATCCGCGACGTCGTGCAGAACCACCTCCTGCAGGTCCTCGCGCTGCTCGGCATGGACCCGCCCTCCGAGCACGGCTCCGAGGCGATGCGCGACGAGAAGGTGCGCTTCATGCGCTCGCTCGTGCCGCTCAAGCCACACGACGTTGTGCGCGGGCAGTTCATCGGCTACCTCGACGAGGACGGCGTCGCGCCGAACTCGACCGTCGAGACGTTCGTCGCCGTACGCCTGCACCTCGACTCCTGGCGCTGGTCCGGCGTTCCGTTCCTCATCCGCGCCGGTAAGAACCTCCCGGTCACCGCGACGGAGATCAACGTCGTCCTGAAGCGGCCGCCGCAGCGCGTGTTCGACCCGGGCACGCCGAACAAGATCCGCTTCCAGATCAACCCCGACGTGATCGTCTCCCTCGACGTGCGCGCGAAGACGCCGGGCGAGACCATGCGCGGCCACGACGTGTCACTGGACTTCGACGAGAACGCCAGCGACGACATGGAGCCGTATGAGCGGCTGCTCGGAGACGCGCTGAAGGGCGACCAGGAGCTCTTCGCGCGGCAGGACACCGTTGAAGCCGCGTGGCGCGTGGTCGATGACATCCTCGACAACGCCACGCCCGTGCACCAGTACGAGCCCGGCTCGTGGGGGCCCGCGGAAGCGAACAAGCTGCTGCCCCGCGGCGCCGAGTGGCTGCCGCCCAAGATCTCAGGAGACCAGTCGTGACCTTCACCCCCGTGCACGAGACCGCCGAGTGGAAGGCACTGGAGGTGCACTACGCGGAGGTGGCCGACGTCCACCTGCGCGATCTCTTCGCCGACGAGCCCGGCCGCGGCGAGCGGCTGAACGCCGAGGGCGCGGGCATCTTCCTGGACTACTCCAAGAACCGGATCACCGACGAGACCCTCGAGCTGCTGTTCGCGCTGGCCCGCGCGCGGGACGTGGAGGGGCGCCGCGACGCGATGTTCGCGGGCGAGCACATCAACGTCACCGAGGACCGCGCCGTCCTGCACACCGCGCTGCGCCTCCCCCGCGACGCGAAGCTCGTCGTCGACGGGCAGGACGTCGTCAAGGACGTCCACGAGGTGCTGGACCGCATGGCCGCGTTCTCGGAGTCGATCCGCTCCGGCGCCTGGACCGGCCACACCGGCAAGCGCATCCGCAACATCGTCAACATCGGGATCGGCGGCTCCGACCTGGGGCCGGCGATGGCCTACGACGCGCTGCGCCACTACAGCCAGCGCGACCTGTCCTTCGGGTTCGTCTCCAACGTCGACGCCACCGACTTCGCCGAGACCGTCCACGGCCTCGACCCGGCCGAGACGCTGTTCATCGTCGCCTCCAAGACGTTCACGACGCTGGAGACGCTGACGAACGCCCGGACCGCGCGCGACTGGGTCCTGGCCGAGCTGGGTGACGACGCCGCGGTGGCCAAGCACTTCGTCGCCGTCTCGACCAACGCGGAGAAGGTCGCCGAGTTCGGCATCGACACCGCCAACATGTTCGGCTTCTGGGACTGGGTCGGCGGGCGCTACTCGTTCCCGTCCGCGATCGGCCTGTCGCTGATGGTCGCGATCGGGCCTGACGGGTTCCACGAGATGCTCGGCGGGTTCCACGCGATGGACGAGCACTTCCGCACCACGCCGCTGGAGCGCAACCTCCCGGTGCTGATGGGCCTGATCGGCCTCTGGTACGACGACTTCTTCGACGCCCAGACCGTCGCCGTGCTGCCCTACGACCAGTACCTCGATCGCTTCAGCGCGTACCTGCAGCAGCTGGACATGGAGTCCAACGGCAAGCACGTCGACCTCGAGGGCCGCCACGTCGAGGTCCAGACGGGACCGATCGTCTGGGGCCAGCCGGGCACCAACGGCCAGCACGCCTTCTACCAGCTGATCCACCAGGGGACGAAGCTGATCCCCGCCGACTTCATGGGCTTCCTGCACTCGCTGAACCCGCTCGGCGATCACCACGACCTGCTGACCGCCAACCTGTTCGCCCAGACCGAGGCGCTCGCGTTCGGCAGCACGCCGCCCGAGCCCTACCGCGTCATGGAGGGCAACCGGCCCACGAACATGATCCTCGCGGACCGCCTGACCCCGGCGACGCTCGGCGCGCTCGTCGCGCTGTACGAGCACAAGGTGTTCACCCAGGGCACGATCTGGGGGATCAACTCGTTCGACCAGTGGGGCGTCGAGCTGGGCAAGGCGCTGGCCCAGAAGATCATCCCCGAGCTGGAGTCCGACGAGGCTCCCGCTCTCGCGCACGACAGCTCGACCAACGCGCTCATCCGCCGCTACCGCGCGGCACGGAAGCGGCCGGTCTAGGTCCAGGTCGACGAGAGGACGGGACGCAGGAAGCCGCTCTCGCGCTGGCGTGCGCCGATCACCGCATCGCGCGCCTCATGCTCGCTGCGCATACCAGCCGCCGATCAGCAGCTCGCGGAAGACGACGAGGTCGCGACCATCCGTGGTGACGACCTCCCAGTAGCGACGGCGCAGCGGGTGGGTCGTCCACCAGCGGTCCTCGACCAGCCACGACTCGCGCACCGCCTCGACCGCGCGCCCGTCGACCACGAGCGGACGTCCGCGCCGATCGGCGCGCACGCGCACCGGCCTCGGCTCGTTCAGCCGTCGCGGGCCGGGGCTCATGCCTCGAACGGGGTCAGGACCGCGCGCCGCTCGGGCAGACGCGAATCGGGATCGACCTCACGCACGCGCAGCGCGGCGTTCGGGCCGGCGGCCGCGCGCGCCTGGCGGACCGCTTCGCGCAGGCGCGTTGCCCGATGCTCGGCGGAGTCCTCCAGCAGGGGCTGCTGTGCGCCGCCGGGCGGGCCGAAGCGCTCGACCGAGAGCCGCAGCGCCTCCGCGGGCGCCGGGAGCAGCGCGATCCGCCGGCCCAGCGCCAGCCGCATCCGCAGCGGATCCGACAGCGCTTCGCGAAAGACGACGCGCTCCCGCCAGGTCCCGCCCTCGACCAGCTTGGCCGCGATCGCCACCGCGCGCAGCGTGCGGCCCCGGCGCTCACGGCGGGCCAGCAGCCGGTCGACGAGCATTCCCAGCGCACGCTCGAGCTGGACGCCCGATCCCGCCTCGGGCAGGTCGAGCCGCTCCTCGAGCGTCTCCCCCACACCCCGCGGGCTCAGCGGCACCTCGTCGCGCCCGCGGACCAGCGCGTGGGCGGACAGGCCGGCGGGGCCGAAGCGGTCGGCGAGCTCGCCGCGCGAGAGGGCGGC
>JAOPZL010000053.1 GCA_025964175.1 Solirubrobacterales bacterium | reverse complement strand
GGGCGGCTCGGGCGCGCCGGCGGGCGGCTCGGGCTCCACGGACTCCGGCTCGAAGGGCTCCGGCGGTTCCACGTACTGCGGCTCGGGCTCCGCGGGCAGCGGCGGCGGCACCGGCGCGGCGGCGGGGGCTCCGCTCTCCTGCGCCATCAGCTCGTCGACCGACACGCCCAGACGGCGTGCCTCTCGCTCGAGGCGGGCGTGCTCGCGGTCGGCGGCGGTGCGCTCGCCTGATGACTTGTTTCGACGTGCCAAGGGGATGAAGGCCGCAGGAGACGGGTGCGCGACGGCGGGACTGGGCCGCGCGGCGCCTCAGGCTAGATGATCGCGCCCTCGCACTGCCAGCCACTCCTCCAGGAGGATCGCCGCGGCGCGTGAGTCCTCGGACGCGCGATCCCCGCCGGAGCGCTGCGCCAGGGTCGTCGTGAAGCGCTCGTCGTACATCTCCACGGGCACCGCGTCGCCGAGCCGTGCGGCGAGCCGATCGGCGAACGCGCGTGCCTCCGCGGTCTGCGGCGAATCGCCGCCCGACAGCGAGAGCGGCAGCCCGACGACGACCCGCACGGCCTCGGTCTCGCGCACGATCGTCGCGAGGCGGTCGATGCCCTTGCGGGTGTTGGCCTTCAGCACCGGCTCGCGCGGCGTGGCCAGCGTCCCGGTGAAGTCGCTGACCGCCACGCCGGTGCGCGCCGAGCCGTAGTCGAGGGCGAGGACCCGCACGACGTCGCGCCCTCTACCCCGCCGCCAGCTTGAACTCGATCGCCTCGCGCGCGACGCCGAGCGCCTCGTCGAGCTTGGAGGCGTCGCGGCCGCCCGCCGTCGCGTGCGTGTCGCGCCCGCCGCCCCCGCCGCCCGTGACCTTCGCCGCGAGCTTGACGATGTCGCCCGCCTTCAGGCCTCGCGCCACGAGCGCCGGCGCCACCGAGGAGACGAACAGCGTCTTGCCGTCCGGCGTGGCCGCGCCGAACACGATCGCCGCGTCGCCGAGCTTGGGCTTGACGCGGTCCAGCACGTCGAGCAGCGCCTTGTTGTCGGCCGCGTCGAGCCGCGCCGTGAGCACGTGCGCGCCGTCGACCGACTCCGCGGAGGCGATCAGCGCGTCGACGTCGACCGCCGCCCCCGCGGCCGCCGCTCCGCCCTTGGCCGCCGCCTTGGCCTTGGCCTGCAGGTCGGCGAGCTTGGCCGGCACGTCCTCGGGACGGGTGCGCAGCTGGGCCGCGGCCTCGCGCAGCGCGTGGTCGTGGGCGCGCAGCAGCGCGATGCCCTCGGCTCCGGTGACGGCCTCGATGCGCCGGACGTTCGCCGCCGACGAGGTCTCCTGGGTGACGCGGAAGACGCCGATCTCGGCCGTCGACGCGACGTGCGTGCCGCCACACAGCTCCCGTGAGTAGGAGCCGTCGCCGACCTCGACCATCCGCACGACGTCGCCGTACTTCTCGCCGAACAGCGCCATCGCCCCGGCGGACTTCGCCTCCTCCAGCGAGGTCTGGCGCCAGCGCACCGGCGCGTTGGCGATGACCCAGGCGTTGACCTGGTCCTCGACCTCGCGCAGCTCCTCGGGCGTCAGCGGCGAGCCGTGGGTGAAGTCGAAGCGCAGCTTGTCCGGACCGACGTAGGAGCCCGCCTGGCGCACGTGGGTGCCGAGGCGCCCGCGCAGCGCGGCGTGCAGCAGATGCGTGGCCGTGTGGTTGGCCATCGTCGCCAGGCGCGCGGCGCGGTCGACCCGCGCCGTCACTGCCTCGCCCTCGTGCAGCTCGCCTGCGACCGGCTTGACGATCAGCCCCTGGTCGTCGCCGGAGCGCACGACCCCGACGACCGTCGCGCAGCCGCCCGCGCCGTTGCCGTCTCCGAACTCGAGCGTGCCGTGGTCGGAGATCTGCCCGCCGCCCGCCGCGTAGAACGGCGACTGCGCGAGCTTGACCAGCAGCTCGCCTTGCGGCCGCTCGCGGACCGCGGTGACCGTCGTGTGGGTCTCCAGCGCCTCGTAGCCGACGAACTCCGCCGGCGGACCCTCGAGCGTGATCCGCTCGCCCTGACGCGCGGCCGCCGAGCCGCCACCGGCCCGCGAGCGCTCGCGCTGGGCCTCCATCAGCTGCTCGAAGCCCTCCTCGTCGGAGCCCAGGCCCTGCTCGGCGAGCAGCTCGCGCGACAGGTCGTACGGGAAGCCGTAGGTGTCGTGCAGGCGGAACAGGTCGTCGGCGCCGATGCCCTCCTCGCCCTCGGCCCGCGCGCGCTCCACGATCTCCTCGAGCATCCGCGTGCCCTGCTCCAGCGTGTGCCCGAAGGACTCCTCCTCGGCGCGCAGCCAGCGGTCGATCGCGTCGCGCTGCTCGACGAGCTCGGGGTAGCGGGCGCCCATGATCTCGATGACCTTCTCGGCGTAGACCGGGAGGATCGCGCCCTCGATGCCCAGCGAGCGCCCCTTCTGGATCGCGCGGCGCATGATCCGGCGCAGGACGTACCCGCGGTCCTCGTTGGACGGCACGACGCCGTCGGCGACGAGAAAGGTCGTGCCGCGCGTGTGGTCGGCGAGGACGCGCAGCGCGACGTCGTCGGCCTCGTTCTCGCCGTAGCGCCTGCCCGACAGCTGCTCGCCGAGCTCGATGAGCGGCTTGAGCTCGTCGGTCTCGAAGACCGACGTGACGCCCTGGAGGATCGCCGCCATCCGGTTCAGGCCCATGCCCGTGTCGATGTTCTGCTCGGGCAGCGGCGTCAGGACGCCGTTCTCGTCCTGGTTGAACTGCATGAAGACGAGGTTCCAGAACTCCAGGAAGCGCTCGTTGTCGCCGCCGGGCAGGTCGTCGGGCTCGCCGAACTCCAGGCCGCGGTCGAGGTAGAGCTCCGAGCAGGGACCGCACGGGCCGACCGGGCCGGCCTGCCAGAAGTTCTCCGATCGCGGGCACAGCACGATGCGCTCGCGCGGGACGCCGATCGCCTCCCAGGCCGCGATCGCCTCCTCGTCGGGACCGAGGCCGAGCTCCTCGTCGCCCTCGAAGACCGTGACCCAGATCTTGTCCTGCGGGAAGCCGAAGCCGTCGAGCGAGAGCTTCCAGGCGTTCTCGATCGCCTGGTCCTTGAAGTAGTCGCCCAGCGAGAAGTTGCCGAGCATCTCGAAGAAGGTGAGGTGCCGCGTGGTGGTGCCGACGATGTCGATGTCCGGCGTGCGGAAGCACTTCTGGCAGCTGGCGAGGCGCGGGTAGGGCGGCGCCTCCTGACCGGCGAAGTACGGCTTCAGCGGGTGCATGCCCGCGACCGTCAGCAGCACCGAGGTATCCGAGGAGGCCGGAACCAGCGATGCGGACGGCAAGCGCTTGTGGTCGCGGGAGGCGAAGAACTCCAGGAATGTCTCGCGGATCTGGTCGGTCGTCACGCCCCCGAGTCTACGGTCGGCGATCCGTAACGTCTCCCTCGTGCTGCGCCTCGTCCTCCTGCGTCACGGCCCCACCGCGTCGACCGCCTCCGCGACGTTCGGCGACGACGGCGAGCTGACCCAGCGCGGGCTCCAGCAGGCGGCGTCGGTGGACCTTCCGCGCGTCCACTGGTCGGTGCGATCCCCGGCCCTCGTCGCCGCGGCGACGGCGCGCGCGGTCGAGGTGCAAGCCGAGACCGACCCGGGCCTGGCGGACTGGGACGTCGGCCGCTGGCGGGGACGCACGCTCGACGACCTGCTGGCGAGCGAGCCCGACGGCGTGCATGCGTGGCTGACCGACCCGGCGGCCGCCCCGCACGGCGGGGAGTCGCTGAAAGCCGTGCTGGGGCGGACGAGCGCGTGGCTGGCGCGAGTCGCCGGAGCGGCGCCGGAGTCGAACGTCGTGGAGCGGGCGGAGCTGCTGGAACGACGCGACGGCACGCTGCTGGCCATCACCCACGCGGCGAACATCCGCGCCGCCGTCGTCACCGCGCTGCACGCGCCGCCGGCCGCCTTCTGGGCGCTCGACGTCGCGCCCCTCGGCCTGACCGAGCTGCGCCATCGCGACGGCCGTTGGCACGTCCGCTCGTTCAACCGCTGAGCGGTCCCGGCGTCTCGCCCACGGGCTAGCTTGCGCCCGATGAAGGGTGCACTCATGGTCTGCGGCACGGCCAGCGACGCCGGCAAGTCGCTCGTGGTGGCCGGCATCTGCCGCTGGCTGGCGCGCGAGGGAGTGCGCGTCGCCCCGTTCAAGGCGCAGAACATGGCGCTGAACTCGGCGGTCACGCCCGCCGGCGCGGAGATCGGGCGCGCGCAGGCCGCGCAGGCCGCGGCGGCCGGGATCGAGCCCGAGGCGGCGATGAACCCGGTGCTGATCAAGCCGTCGGGCGAGCGCCACAGCCAGGTGCTGCTGATGGGCAAGCCGTACGCCGACGTCGGGGCCCGTGACTACCAGGCGCTCAAGCCGCTGCTGCGCGAGCGCGTGGTCGAGGCGCTGACCGACCTGCGCTCGCGCTACGACGTCGTCGTCTGCGAGGGCGCCGGCTCGCCCGCTGAGATCAACCTGCGCGCCGACGACATCGCCAACATGGGCCTGGCCCGCGCCGCGAACCTGCCGGTCGTCATCGTCGGCGACATCGATCGCGGCGGGGTCTTCGCCGCGCTGCACGGCAACGTCGCGCTCCTGGAGCCCGAGGACCAGGCGCTGATCAGCGGCTTCCTGATCAACAAGTTCCGCGGGGACCCGGCGATCCTCGCGCCCGGGGTCGACGCGCTGACGGCCCTCACCGGCCGCCCCACGTTCGGGGTTCTGCCCTGGCTGGACGGCCTGTGGCTCGACGTGGAGGACTCGCTCGCGCTGGAGGCGCCGCGCCCCGAGGCCGCCGCCCCGGTCGGCGCCGACACCCTCGAGGTCGCCGTCGTCCGGCTGCGCTGGATGTCGAACTTCACCGATGTCGACGCGCTCTCCTGCGAGCCCGGTGTCTCCGTGCGCTTCACCCGCTCACCGGCCGACGTGCAACGCGCCGACCTCGTGCTGCTGCCCGGGACGAAGGCGACGGTCGAGGACCTGCAGCGACTGCGCTCCAGCGGCCTGGCCGAGGCGATCGAGCGCCGCGCGGCGGCCGGGGACCCGATCCTCGGCGTCTGCGGCGGCTACCAGATGCTCGGCACCGCGATCGCCGACGACGTCGAGAGTCGTCGGGGAACCGTGGCGGGCCTGGGCCTGCTGCCCGTCCGCACCGAGTTCGTCGCCGACAAGCTGCTGCGCCGGGTGAGCGGGACCGTCGCGATGGCCGGCGGGGCGCCCGCCACGGGGTATGAGATCCGCCACGGGCGGCTGCTGCGCGATGGCGGCGCGGCGCTCGTCGACGACGGCAGCGCGCAGGGCGAGGGCTGCGTCGTCGGCTCGATCCTGGGGACGTCGTGGCACGGGCTGCTCGAGGGTGACGACGTCCGCCGCGGCCTGCTCGCCTGGGTCGCCCAGCGCCGCGGGCGGCGCTGGCTGCCGGGCGACGTCGCCTTCGCCACCGTCCGCGAGCGCCACCTCGACCGGCTCGGCGATCTCGTCGCCGAGCACGCCGACACCGAAGCGCTGACGCGTCTCATCGAGCACGGGGCCCCGGACGGGCTCCCGGTGCTCCCGCCGGCGCCGCCGGCATTGCCACCGTCGCGCTGACGCGGTACCTTCCCTCGACTCGCGCGATGGGACGAGGAAGCCGGTGGGAATCCGGCGTGGTCGCGCCACTGTGACGGTCTGCGGACCGGAGCCAGAGACTCGAGCCTTCGCGAACACCGCTGTACGGGACGCGCAATCCCGAGGAGGTCATCCCCATGTCATCTGAAGCCGTCAGCGCAACAAGCGCCCCCGAAGTCGCCTACCCCGCCCCCGTCTCGCTGGGTGCGCTCTGGCCGTGGGCGATCTTCGCGCTGGCCCTGCTGCTGCTCGTCTACTTCGTCGCCGTCGACGAAGGCGCCGCCTCGGTGGTCCCCGGCATGTCGCTGCACGAATGGGTGCACGACGGCCGGCACCTTCTCGGCTTTCCCTGCCATTAGGCAGCGGACATGCTCAGAACCCTGCTGATCTGGGGCCTGCTCGCAGGCCTCTGCGGCGGCCTGCTCGCGACCGGCTTCGCGGAGATCGCCGGCGAGCCGCACGTCGACGCCGCGATCCGGTTCGAGGACCAGACGGCCAAGGCGGCGGGTCAGGCCACTGAGCCCGTCCTCGTCTCCCGTGACCTGCAGAAGTCGGCGGGACTGCTGACCGCGTCGCTCGTCTACGGGCTCGCGCTCGGCGGCATCTTCGCCATCGTCTTCGTCGTCGCCTACGGCCGTGTCGGCCGCGCGAGTCCCGCGCGCACCGCGCTGCTGCTGGCCGCCGGGGCGTTCGTCGTGCTCTACCTGATCCCGTTCCTGAAGTACCCGGCCAACCCGCCGTCGGTGGGTGACCCGGACACGATCGGGAGACGAACGGAGCTGTACCTGCTCATGGTCTCGATCTCGGTCCTGGCGGGCATCGCCGCGATGCGCCTGCGCGCCACGTTGCGCGGGAAGCTCGAGGGCTCGGTGGCGACGGGGATCGCCGTCGCCGCGTACCTGGTCATCGTGCTCGTGGCCGGGCTGATCATGCCGGGCGTGCACGAGGTGCCCAAGCTGTTCCCGGCGACGACGCTGTGGGACTTCCGCCTCTCCTCGGTCGGGATGCAGCTCACGATGTGGACGACGCTGGGCCTCGTCTTCGCGGTCGCCGCGCAACGGGTGATGACCCGCGAGCGTGCGGCGTCACCGTCGACGAGTCCGGTCTGACGTGCTCGTCCTCCTCACCACCGCCGACACCGAGATCCTGGCCGCGGCGCACGCCACGCGTGCGCTGCCCGAGGACTTCGACGGCGTGCGCTGCGCCAACCCGGCGACCGATCCCGATCTGGACTCGCTGCTGGACGGCGCGCGCATCGTCGTCGCGCGCCTGCTCGGCGGACGCCGCGCCTGGCCGGAAGGGGTCGCGGAGCTTCGCGCACGCTCGCTTCGTGACGGCTTCCCGCTGCTGCTGCTCGGCGGCGAGGCCGAGCCCGACGCCGAGCTCGCCGACCTCTCCACCGCGCCGGCCGGCGTGGTCGCCCAGGCCTTCGAGTACCTGCGCCACGGCGGCGTGGAGAACACCGAGCAGCTGCTGCGCTTCCTGTCGGACGCGCTGCTGCTGACCGGCCACGGGTTCGAGGCGCCCCGCGAGCTGGACGAGCTCGGGGTGTACGTGCCGGGGCGCGGGGACGTGGCTCTGGACGAGGCGCTCGCCGCGTTCGATCCCTCGCTGCCGACCGTCGGCATCGCCTTCTACCGCTCGCACCGCGTGACCGGGAACACCGCGTTCGTCGACGCGCTGGCCGGCGCCGTCGCGGCTGCCGGCGCCAACGTCCTGTGCGTCTGGGCGTACTCGCTGCGGCCGGACGTCGCGGGCCGCGTGCCCGTGCTCGAGCTGCTGCACGGCCGCGTCGACGCGCTCATCACGACCATGCTGGCCTCGGGCGGCGCGAACGCGGCCGACCTCGACGGCGGCTGGAAGGCCGATGCGCTCGCCGCGCTCGACGTCCCGATCATCCAGTCGATCCAGGCGACCACCAGCCGCGCCGCGTGGGACGAGTCCGACTCCGGGCTGACGCCGCTGGACGCCGCGATGCAGGTCGCGATCCCCGAGTTCGACGGACGGATCGTCGGCGTCCCGATCTCCTTCAAGGAGGAGCTCGAGGGCGCCTCCCCCGTCGGCACGCCGGTGCTGCACTACGCGCCCGACCTCGAGCGCTGTGCCCGGCTGGCCGGGCTGGCGGTCAACCACGCGCGGCTGCGCGCCCGGCCGGCCTCCGAGACGAAGGTCGCGATCGTGCTGTCGTCGTTCCCGACGAAGAACGCGCGGATCGGCAACGCGGTCGGGCTCGACACGCCGGCCTCGGCGATCGCGCTGCTGGAGCGGCTGAGCGCCGAGGGCTACCGCGTCGAGCACGACTTCGCCGACGGGGACGCGCTCATCCACGCCCTGATCGAGGCCGGCGGCCACGACCAGGAGTTCCTCACCGACGCCCAGTTGCGCGGCGCGCACGCGCGGCTGCCGGTGGCGCAGTACCTCGCGTGGTTCGAGACGCTGCCGTCCTCGCTGCGGGAGTCGGTCGTCGAGCAGTGGGGCCCTGCGCCGGGCGCGTGGTTCGTCGACGACGGCCACATCGTCGTCTCCGGCCTGCGGCTGGGCAACGTGTTCGTCGCCATCCAGCCGCCGCGCGGCTTCGGCGAGAACCCCGTCGCGATCTACCACGATCCTGAGCTCGCCCCCGCCCACCACTACCTCGCCTCCTACCTGTGGCTGCGCGAGTCCTTCGGCGCGGACGCGATCGTCCACCTGGGCAAGCACGGCACGCTCGAGTGGCTGCCGGGCAAGTCGCTGGGTCTCGGACCGGCCTGCGCACCCGACGCCGCGCTGGGGTCGACGCCGCTGTTCTACCCGTTCGTGGTCGACGACCCGGGCGAGGGCGTCCAGGCCAAGCGCCGCGCCCACGCGGTCATCGTCGACCACCTCGTGCCGCCGATGATGCGGGCCGAGACCTACGACGAGCTGGCCCAGCTCGAGCAGCTGCTGGACGAGTACGGCCGCTGCGAGGCGCTGGACCCGTCGAAGCTGCCGACGCTCGCGTCGCGCATCTGGACCCTGCTGCACGAGGCCGAGCTGCACCGCGACCTCGACATCCAGGAGACCGAGCAGCCGGGCCTGGAGGACTTCGGCGAGCTGATCGAGCACGTCGACGGCTACCTGTGCGAGATCAAGGACCTGCAGGTGCGCGACGGGCTGCACATCCTGGGCCGCGTGCCCACCGGTGAGCAGTTCGACGGGCTGCTCGCCTCGATCCTGCGCCTCGGCGTGCCCGGCCGCGTGCCGGGCCTGCGCCGGGCGATCGGCGGGGCGTTCGGCCTCGACGAGGAGGCGCTGGCGGCCGATGCCGGGGCGCTCGTCGTGGATGCGCCGGTCGGGCTGCTGGCCCGCTTCCCCGGGCCGGACCGCTCCGCCGGCGATCTCATCGACCGGCTGCACGACGCGCAGGTCGCGCTCGTGGTCGCCTTCCGCCAGGCGGGGTACGCGCCCGCGGCGGCGCCCGACGTGTGCGCCGCGGTCCTGGGCGCCGTCGACCCGGGCGTCGTCGAGGCGCTGCGCTTCGCCGGCGAGGAGGTCGTCCCGAAGCTGCGGCTGACGACCGACGAGCTCGACAACCTGCTCGGCGGGCTGCGAGGCCACCATGTGCCCGCGGGCGCGTCCGGCGCACCGACCCGCGGCCGCGCCGACGTCCTGCCGACCGGCCGCAACTTCTACTCCGTCGACCCCAAGGCGGTCCCCAGCGACCTCGCCTACGACGTCGGGGTGCGCCTCGCCGATGCGCTGCTCAAGCGCGAGCTCGACGACCGCGGCGCCCACCCGGAGACCGTCGGCATCGTGGTCTGGGGCACCGCGGCGATGCGCACCCACGGCGACGACGCGGGCGAGATCCTCTCGCTGCTCGGCGTGCGCCCGGTGTGGCACCGCGAGACGCGGCGCATCAGCGGCCTGGAGGCGATCCCGCTCTCCGAGCTGGGCCGCCCGCGCATCGACGTCGCGGTCCGCATCTCCGGGTTCTTCCGCGACGCGTTCCCCGGCCTGGTCACGCTGCTGGACGACGCGGTCTCCCTCGTCGCCGGGCTCGACGAGCCGGTCGACCAGAACTTCGTGCGCAAGCACGCGCTGGCCGATCGCGACGCGCTGGTGGCCGAGCTCGGCGAGGACGCGGCGTGGCGCCGCGCGACGGCGCGCATCTTCGGCGCCAAGCCGGGCGCGTACGGCGCCGGCCTCGTCGCGCTGCTGGAGAGCGGCTCCTGGCGCGACGACGCCGACCTCGCGCAGGTCTACGAGGTCTGGGGCGGCCACGCGTACGGCCGCGGGCTGGACGGCGTCCAGGCCCGCGACGCGATGCGGGTCCACTTCGGTCGCATCGACGTGGCGGTCAAGAACGTCGACACGCGCGAGCACGACCTGCTCGACTCGTCGGACTACTTCGCCGAGCACGGCGGCATGGTCGCCTACGTGCGCCACACCTCGGGCCGCGATCCGCGGGCGATGATCGGCGACTCCGCCGACCCGTCCTCGGTCCACGCGCGCACGCTGGCCGAGGAGTCGCGCCGCGTCTTCCGGTCGCGGGTGGCGAACCCGCGGTGGATCGCCTCGATGATCCGCCACGGGTACAAGGGCGCGTTCGAGCTGTCGGCGACGGTCGACTACCTGTTCGGCTACGACGCCACGACGGGCGTCGTCGAGGACTGGATGTACGAGACGCTGAGCGAGAAGTACGTGCTCGACGACGAGGTCGCCGACTTCATGCGCAAGTCGAACCCGTGGGCGCTGCGCGCGATCGCCGAGCGCCTGCTCGAGGCGGCCGAGCGCGGCCTGTGGGAAGCGCCGCGCGACGAGACGCTGAGTGCCCTGCGGGAGGCCTACCTCGCCGCGGAGGGCGAGCTGGAGGAGACGACTTGAACGTGGCGAGCGCAACCGACGTGGCGTTCCCCTTCTGTGCGATCGTCGGCCAGGAGCCGCTGCTGGAGGCGCTGCTGGCCTGCGCCGTGGACCCGGCGATCGGCGGCGTCCTCGTGCGCGGCGAGCGCGGCACGGCGAAGTCGACGGCGGTCCGCGCCCTGGCGCCGCTGCTGCCGCCGGTGAACGGCCGCACCCCGGTGCCGCTGGTCGAGCTCCCCGTGGGCGCGACGGCGGATCGCCTGCTCGGCTCGCTGGACGTGGAGCGCGCGCTCACCGGCGGCGAGGCGGTCTACGAGCCGGGCCTGCTCGCCGCGGCCGATCGCGGCGTCCTCTACGTCGACGAGGTCAACCTCCTCCCCGACCACCTGGTCGACGTGCTGCTGGACGCGGCGGCGATGGGCCGCGTGCACGTGGAGCGCGACGGCATGTCCGCGAGCCACGACGCCCGCTTCCTGCTCGTCGGCACGATGAACCCCGAGGAGGGCGAGCTGCGCCCGCAGCTGCTGGACCGCTTCGGCCTCAGCGTCGAGGTGGCGGGCAGCGCTGACCCGGCCGTGCGCGTCGAGATCATCCGCCGCCGCCTGGCGTTCGACGCCGACCCGTCGGCGCTGCGAGCACGCTTCGCCGCGCAGGAGCAGGCGACGGCGGCGCGCATCGCGGCCGCGCAGTCCCTCCTCCCCCGGATCAGCCTGGACGACCGCACGCTCCTGCTGATCGCCCACACCTGCGCGGCGCTGAACGTGGACGGCATGCGCGCCGACATCACCACGGCCCGCACGGCCAAGGCGCTGGCGGCGCTGGACCAGCGCACCGAGGTCACGCCCGAGCACGTCAAGCGCGCAGCGCTGCTCGCCCTGGCCCACCGCCGCCGCCGCGGCCCCCTGGACCCCCCTGGCCTGACCGAGCAAGAGCTCAGCGACGCCATGGGCAACGACGAGCCCGAGCCGGAACCGGACCCGACGCCGAGCGGGAACGGCAGCGGCCCGAGCCCTGACGCATCGGCCGACCGGCCTGAGCGCGGCGGCGAGTCGCCTCCAGGGGACATCCCCCACCAAGAGGCCGGGTCCACCAACGGATCGCAGCCAAGCGAGGCGGGCGAGCAACGGCCCGACGAAGCACCGAGGCCGAGCAGCCCGACTCGGTCCCCAGCAGGCGAGCTCACCGACTCGCCCGCAGCGACCACCCAGGCGCCGCCGTTGACGCTCGCCGGAACCGGCACGGGCAGCGCGGGCAGGAGATCCCGCGCCGCCACCCGCGACGGACACCCCATCGACAGCAAGCCCCACGAGCCAGGCACCGTCACGGACCTCTCCGTGATCGCCACCCTCCGCGCGGCCGCCACCCGCGGCTCCAAGGCCATCGAGCACCGCGACCTGCGCGAGCACATCCGCACCGGCAAGGAAGCCAACCTGCTCGTCTTCCTCGTCGACGCCTCCGGCTCCATGGGCGCCCGCCGACGGATGTCCCAGGTGAAGGGCACGATCCTCGGGCTGCTCGAGGACGCCTACCGCCGCCGCGACCGCGTCGCCCTCATCACCTTCCGCGGCGCGGACGCCCAGCTCATCCTCCCCCCGACCTCGAGCGTCGAGCAGGCCGCCCGCCTGATGACCGATCTCCCGACCGGCGGCGGAACGCCGCTGGCCGGCGGCCTCGACCGTGCGCGGGCCCTCATCGCCGCCGAGCGCGTGAAGGACGCGACCCGGCGGTCGATGGCCCTCGTCATCACCGACGGCCGCGCCTCCAACGGCGCACCGGGCCGCCAGGCCGCACGAGAGGCGGCTCAGCGCCTGGCCACCACCGCGGACGGCGTCGTCGTCTTCGATGCCGAGGAGGGCCGCATCCGCCTGGGTCTGGCCGGCGAGATCGCCGCCGCCGCGGGCGCGCGCCTCCTGCCGATGACCGCCCTCCCGACGACCCCGAAGCGAGCTGCCGCATGAGCACCGACGAGATCGACGTCCCGCACACGCCCGACGACCAGGGGTCGGCGGAGCCCAAGCGCCGCAAGCCGCGCGACAAGCCGCTGCTGATCGTGATCACCGGTCACGGGAAGGGCAAGTCGACGTCGGCGTTCGGGATGCTGATGCGCTCGTGGGCGCGCGGGTACCGCTGCGGCGTCTTCCAGTTCGTGAAGTCGGGCAAGTGGAAGGTCGGCGAGGAGAAGGCGGCCCACCAGCTCGGCGGGATCGACTGGGAGAAGATGGGCGACGGCTGGACGTGGATCAGCCGCGACCTGGAGGAGTCGGCCGACCGCGCCCGCGAGGGCTGGGCGGAGGTCAAGCGCCGGATCGCCGACGAGCGCTACGAGTTCCTGCTGCTGGACGAGATGACGTACGCGATCAAGTTCGGCTGGATCGACGAGGACGACGTCGTGGACACGCTCGTGAACCGCCCCGGCTTCCAGCACGTGGTGGTGACCGGCCGCGATGCCTCGCCGAAGCTGATCGAGGCGGCGAACCTCGTGACCGAGGTCGTGAAGGTCAAGCACCCGATGGACGAGGGCATCCGCGCCCAGCAGGGGATCGAATGGTGAACGCCACCCCCATCCCTCCCGCAGGCACCGCGTGGTAGCCGTGCTCGTCATCCCGGACGGCGCGGCGGAGTCGGTCCTCCCGACGTCGCTGGAGTCCGCGCACACGCCGGTCCTGGACGAGCTCGCGGCCGGCGGCGAGGTCGCGCGCGTCGCGGTCACCCCCGCGCACCTGCCGGCGGGCAGCGAGACGGGCATCCCCGCGCTGCTCGGGCACGTCGCGGACGAGCCGATCTCCCGCGGCCGCGTCGACGCCGCCGCCTACGGCGTCCCGGTCCCCGCCGGCTTCACCCCGTGGCGCGCGGACGTGCTGCGCCTCAACGGCGGCCGAGCCACGCCGCAGGAGTCCGCGATCGCCGCCCGGGCCCTGGGCCCGCACGCGATCTGGACCCGCGGCCACCGCCTGGTCCTCCTGGCCCCGGCGGGAGCAGCTCCGGCGGCGCGGGTGCTGGGTGGGCTCGACGGGCTCCGGATCCGCGTCTGGCCCGACGGCGACGTCCTGCCCCGCACCCTCGGCCTCGCCACCGCCGTCATCGCCGGCCCCGGTGCCGCCGCCGGGTGCGCCCGCCTCCTGGGCGCCGACGTGCTCGTGCCGGAGACGGCCAGCGGCGACGTCGGCACCGATCTCGCCGCCAAGGCCCGCGCCGCCCGCGCCGCGATCATCCGCGGAGCCGTGCGGATCGTCGTCCACGTCGGCGGCCCCGACGAGGCCGCTCACCGCCGCGACGCCCACGCCAAGCGCTCCGCGCTGGAAGCCCTCGACGCCGAGCTCCTCGCGCCTCTGCGCGACGCGGTGCGCAACGCCGGCGGCACGCTCGCCGTCTGCCCCGACCACCTCACCGATCCGGCCACCGGCGCGCACGGCGGCGGACCGGTCCCCGCGCTGCGCTGGGGCACGGGCATCGCAGCCGCCGGCCCCGATCGCCTGACCGAGCGCGCGACCTCCGCCTCGCCCGTCCACGCCCCGGACTGGCCGCTGGCCGGCGCACCCGCCCCCGTAGAATCGAACGCATGACGGCCCGGCTGGTCATCGCCGGCACCTCGTCGGGCGCGGGCAAGACGACGGTGGCCACCGGCCTGCTGGCCGCCCTGGCCGCGCGCGGGCTGACGCCGGCCGGCTTCAAGGTCGGCCCCGACTTCATCGACCCGAGCTACCACGCGCTGGCCAGCGGCCGCCCGGGCCGCAACCTCGACGCCTTCCTCTCGGGCCCGGAGCTGATCGCCCCGCTCTTCCGCCACGGCAGCCACGGCGCCGACATCGCGGTCGTCGAGGGCGTCATGGGCCTGTACGACGGCGCGTCCGGCCGGGGCGAGCTCGCCTCCACCGCGCACGTCGCCAAGCTGCTGCAGGCGCCGGTCGTCCTCGTCGTCGACGCGGCGGCGATGGCCCGCTCGGTCGCGGCGATCGTCCACGGCTACTCGACCTTCGACCCCGACGTGAACGTCGCGGGCGTGATCCTCAACCGGGTCGGCAGCAGCTTCCACGTCGATCTGCTGCGCGAGGCGCTCGAGCCGCTCGGCGTCCCCGTCCTCGGCGCGCTGCACCGCGACGAGCAGCTCGCCACCCCCGAGCGCCATCTCGGTCTCGTCCCGGTCGCCGAGCGCGAGGGCCGCGCCCGCACGACGATCGACCGCCTCGGCGAGACGATCGCCGCCACCTGCGACCTCGACGCGCTCGTCCGCCTGGCCCGCTCCGCGCCCGCCATCGCGGGTGAGCCGTGGCGCCCCGACGAGCACGAACCCAACCCCGAGTACGCCGGGGTCCGCATCGCCGTCGCCCGTGGCCCGGCGTTCTCCTTCCACTACGAGGAGAACCTGGAGCTGCTGCGCGCGGCCGGCGCCGAGCTCGTCGACCTCGACCCGCTGACCGACGACGAGCTGCCCCCGCGCTGCGGCGGCCTGATCCTGGCCGGCGGGTTCCCCGAGGCGTTCGGGGCGGAGCTGTCGGCGAACTGGTCGCTGCGCTCGGAGATCGCCGCGTTCGCCCGCCGCGGCCGCCCGGTCCTGGCCGAGTGCGGCGGGCTGCTGTACCTCGCCCGCGAGCTCGACGGCCACCCGATGTGCGAGGTCCTCGACGCGACCGCGCGGATGGGCGACCGCCTCACGCTCGGCTACCGGGAGGCGACGGCAGCCTGCGACCACGTCGTCTGGGCGGCGGGCACGAAGGTCCGCGGGCACGAGTTCCACTACTCCCGGGTCGAGCCGTCGACCTCCGCGCAGCCCGCCTGGGACCTCACCGTGCGCGGCGTCCAGCGCCCCGAGGGCCACGTCGCGGGCTCGGTCCACGCCAGCTATCTGCACACGCACTGGGCGGCGACGCCGCAGGTCGGCGCGCGCATGGTCGCCGCCGCGGCCTCCGATCCGGCGGTGGTGGGTTGACGCCCGGCCTCCTCATCGGCGTCGGCGTCGGCCCCGGCGACCCCGAGCACATCACGCTCAAGGCGATCAACGCCCTGAAGTCCGCCGACCGCGTCTTCGTCCCGCAGACCGACGCGAGCCGCGCGGCGACCGGCCCGGGCCGGGCCGAGCGGATCGTCGGCCCGCACGTGGACCCGGCCAGGATCGAGCGGCTGCTGTTCGCCATGGCCGACGAGCAGGCTCGCGGCGGCAACTGGGATCGCGCGGGCGAGGCGATCGCCGCGATCGTCCGCGACGGCGCAACGGCCGCGTTCGCCACCATCGGCGATCCGAACGTCTACTCGACCTTCACCTACGTCGCCCACACCGTGCGCGAGCTCGTGCCCGGCGTCCGCGTGCAGACCGTCCCCGGGATCATGGCCATGCAGGACCTCGCCGCGCGCTCGGGGACCGTGCTCGTCGAGGGCAACGAGACGCTGACGCTGCTGCCCTACACCGCCGGCCACGAGAAGCTGCCCGAGGCGATCGCGCACGCCGACACCGTCGTCGTCTACAAGGGCGGGCGCCACCTGCAGCGCATCCAGGCGACGCTGGCCGACCACGATCGCCTCGACGACGCGGTCTACGGGGAGCAGCTCGGGCTCGACCACCAGGAGGTCGACGCGGCGTCCGCGCGCGAGACCCGGGGTCCGTACATGTCGACGGTCATCGTGCCCGCGCGCCGCGAGGGCGTGCGCGGAGGCAAGCTCACGTGACCGTCGCCCATCTCGCGCAGACGGCCGAGGTCGAGACCGCCGTGCACCGGCTGGCGCCGCAGTGCAAGGTCGCCGCCCTGCTCGCGTTCGTGCTCGCCGTCGCGCTCGTCCCCCATGGCGTCGCGTGGCCGTACGCGGTCGACGCCGTCCTGCTGGCGTCCGTGGCCATCGCCGGCCGTGTCTCGCCCGGGTTCCTGCTCACCCGGCTGATCGTCGAGATCCCCTTCATCCTCTTCGTGCTGATCCTGCCGTTCGCGGCGGGCGGGGACACCGTCGACGTGCTCGGGCTGAACCTGTCCAGCGCCGGCCTGTGGACCGCGTTCGGGATCACGGCCAAGGCGACGCTGTGCGTCCTCGCCACCGCCGTCCTGAGCGCGACGACCCCCGCGCCCGAGATCCTCGTCGGCCTGGAGCGCCTGCACGCGCCGCGCCAGCTCGTCGCCATCGCCGGCTTCGCCATCCGCTACCTGCAGGTCGTCCTGGACGAGTTCCGCCGCCTGCAGTCCGCCCGCGTCGCGCGCGGAGACGATCCCCGCTGGCTGTGGCAGGCGCGCACCGCCGCGCGCTGCGCCGGGGCGCTGGCCGTGCGCTGCTTCGAGCGCGGCGAGCGCGTCCACCGCGCGATGCTGGCCCGCGGGTTCGAGGGCCGGATGCCGTCGATGGGGCTGGGCGAGGCGACCGCCGCGCCGCTGACGTGGGCGCTCGCACTCGCGCTGCCGCTGGCCGCCGTCCTCGCCACGATCGCCGGGCGGAGCGTCGCGTGACGATCCAGGCACCCGCCACCTCGCCGCCCGCGCTGCTCGTCATCGGCCACGGCTCGCGCGACGCCGACGGCGTCGAGGAGTTCTGGACGCTCGCCCAGCACGTGCGCGACGCGGCGGGCGACCTCGAGGTCGAGTTCGGCTTCATCGAGATGGCGCAGCCCGTCGCCGACGACGCGATCGACGCGCTCGTCGCCCGCGGCCCGAGCGACGTCGTCTCGGTCCCGCTCGTGCTGATGGCCGCCGGCCACCTGAAGAACGACGGGCCCGCGACGCTGGCCCGCGCCCGCCAGCGCCACCCCGACGTGCGCTTCCGCATGGGTCGCGACCTCGGGATCGACCCGATCGTCCTCGACGTCGCCGAGGAGCGCATCCGCGCGGCGATCGGCGACACCGACCCGGCCGAGGTCGGCGTCGTCCTCGTCGGCCGCGGCTCCAGCGACCCCGACGCCACCTCCGACCTCTACAAGCTGGCGCGGCTGCTGGCCGACGGGCGCGACCTCGGCTTCGTCGAGCCGGCCTTCGTCCAGGTCACCCAGCCCGACGTCCCCGCCGCACTGGAGCGGGCGCGCAGGCTCGGCGCGACGACGATCGTCGTCATGCCCCTGTTCCTGTTCACCGGGGTCCTGGTGCCGCGGGTGTACCGCCAGGCGGAGGAGTGGGCGGCCGCGCACCCCGAGATCGAGCTGCGCGCCGCGGGCCACCTGGGTCCCGACCGGCGGCTGGCCAAGCTCGTGCTCGAGCGCCATCGCGAGGCGATTTCAGGCGACGTGCGGATGAACTGCGACCTGTGCGTCTACCGCGTGCGGCTGCCCTCCTACGAGGAGAAGGTCGGCATGCCGATCTCGCTGACGCCGCACGGGGACGCACCCGCCGCAGGGCGTCGCCGCGGTCGCCGCGCCACCCGCGCGCCCGCACCGCCGCTGGAGCTCGCGCCGCGCCGCCCCGGGCTGCGCCCCGCGCCCGAGATCCGGCTGCCCGAGGGCGTCCCGCCCGCGCTCGAGGTCAGCGGCCTCACCTACGCCTACCCCGACGGCTCGCCCGCGCTGGCCGGCATCGACCTGCGCGTCACGCCCGGCGAGCGGGTCGCGATCCTCGGGCCCAACGGCGCGGGCAAGACGACGTTCGTGCTGCGCCTCAACGGCATGCTCGAGGGCGGCCGTGGAACCGTGCGGGTCGGCGGGATCGAGCTCGGGCCCAAGACGCGCAAGGAGATCCGCCGCCGCGTCGGGATCGTCTTCCAGGACTCCGACGACCAGCTGTTCATGCCGACCGTCGAGGCCGACGTCGCCTTCGGCCCCGCGAACCTCGGGCTGCGTGGTGAGGAGCTGCGCGTGCGCGTGCAGGAGTCTCTGGACCAGGTGCGCCTCGAAGACCTCGCGCGCAAGGCGCCCCATCAGCTGTCGGCCGGGCAGCGCCGCCGCGCCGCGGTCGCCGGCGTGCTGGCGATGCGCCCCGACGTGCTCGTGCTCGACGAGCCCTCATCGGCGCTGGACCCCGCCGCCCGTCGCGAGCTGGCCGACGTGCTCGCCTCGCTGCGCCTGACGACGCTGCTCGTCACCCACGATCTCCCCTACGCGCTCGAGCTGTGCCCGCGCGCGGTGGTCCTCGACAACGGGATCGTCGTCGCCGACGGCCCGACGCGTGAGGTGCTCGCCGACGAGGGCTTCATGCGCGCCCACCGCCTCGAGCTGCCCGCCGGCTTCAACCCGATGGCGGCGTGAGCGGCGTGTCGCGCGGCGTGCTCCTCATCGTCGGCCTCGGCCCGGGCGGCCCGGATCACCGCACCGCCGCGGCGGTGCGCGCGGTGATGGAGGCCGAGGTCGTCGTCGGCTACGGCCCGTACGTCGACCAGTGCGCCGACCTGCTCGACCCGGCGCAGGAGGTCGTGCGCGGGGCGATGGGCGAAGAGGGCGCGCGGGCCGACGAGGCGCTGGACCGGGCGGCGGCCGGCGCCGTCGTGGCCCTCGTCTCCTCGGGCGACGCGGGCGTGTACGGCATGGCCGCACGGACGCTGGCGCGGGCGGCTTCGCTGGCCGACCCGCCGCGGGTGGACGTCGTCCCGGGTGTGACCGCGGCCCTGGCCGCCGGCGCGCTGCTGGGCGCGCCGTTCGCCGACGACTTCGCGGTGCTGTCGCTGTCGGATCTGCACCTCGAGTGGCCGGTCGTCGAGCGGCGGCTGCTGGGTGTGGCGAGCTCCGGGATCGCGCTGGCGCTGTACAACCCGCGCTCGAAGGCGCGGACGTGGCAGCTGGACCGGGTGCTCGCGCTGCTGGTGCAGGTGCGCGGCGCCGCGACCGCCGTCGCTCTCGTGCACGACGCGGGGCGCGAGGCGGAGGCGATCGAGCGCGCGACGCTGGGCACCATCGACCCCGAGCACGTGACCATGCGGACGCTGCTCGTCGTGGCCGGCGAGAGCGGCCGCGACGTGGGGCCATGGCTGGTGGCGCTGCGCGAGGCCGCGCCACCCGTCGATCCGGCGCCGCTGCGCGCGGAGGCGAGCACGTGACCGTCCACCTCGTAGGCGCCGGTCCCGGCGCCCCATCGCTGCTCACGGCCGCCGCGCTCGACGCGCTCGCGACCGCCGACGTCGTCGTCTACGACCGGCCATCGCTGGACGAGGTCGTCGCGCTCGCACCGCCGACGGCGCGACGCATCCGCGTCGGCCTGGGCCGCTCACGTGGTGAGCGCGCGCTGCCCCAAGGCGAGGTCAACGCGCTGCTGATCGACCTCGGCCGCCGGCACGAGCACGTCGTCCGCCTGAAGTCCGGCGACCCGTTCGTCGCCTCGCGCGGCGGCGAGGAGGCCGCCGCGCTCCTCGACGCGGGCGTGGCCGTGCGGATCACGCCCGGCGTCACCTCCGCGCTCGCCGCCCCGGCCGCCGCGGGCATCCCGCTGATGCTGCGCCAGCTGTCGGTGACGCTGACGATCGTCGACGGCAACGACGATCCCGAGCACGGCACGCCGCCCGACTGGGCGAAGCTGGCCGCTCTCGGCGGCACGCTCGTCATCCTCATCGGCCGCGGCCGCATCCGCCGCATCGCCGCCGCGCTGATGGCCGGCGGCCTCGCGCCCGACACGCCGATCGCGGCGATCAGCGCGGGCACGCGGGACGACCAGCAGGTCCTACGCGGCACGCTGGCCGCGCTGCCCGCGCCGCTCCCGCCGCCGGTGACCTTCGTCGTCGGGGCGGTCGCCGCGCTGGACCTGACCGCGGACCCCCTCCCCGTGGAGGTCGTCCATGCACATCCCTGACGGCTTCCTGGGCGGCGAGGCGCTCGCCATCGGCGCGGTCGCCGCGGCCGTGGGCGTCGGCATCTGCCTCAAGCAGGTCCGCGGCGACCAGCGCGAGCGCGACCTCCCCGTCGCCGGTCTCGCCGCCGCGTTCTTCCTCGTCGGCGACGCCCCGATGGTCCCGATCACCGTCGGCACGCAGGGCCATCTCCTCGGCGGGACGCTGGCCGTCGCGCTGCTCGGCCCGTGGCTGGGGGCGCTGACGATCGCCGTCGTCTGCGCGATCCAGGCGCTCGTCCTCGGCGACGGCGGCGTGGCCGCGCTCGGGCTGAACGTCGTCAACCTCGCGCTGATCCCGGCGCTCGTCGGCTACCCGCTGCTCCTGCTCCTGCGCCGCCTGCTGCCGACGACGGCGACCGGACTCTCGATCGCCTGCGCGCTTGCGGCCGGGGTGAGCGTGATCCTCGCCTCGTGCCTGTTCGTCAGCGAGTTCGCGCTCGGCGCGGTCGTCGACATCAACCTGCGCACGATGGCCATCTCGACGATCGGCGCGTACTGCGTGATCGCGGTCATCGAGGGCACGATCACGGCGCTGATCGTGCGCGCCCTGCTGCAGGTGCGGCCCGATCTCGTGCGCGTCGCCGAACCGCTGCGCCGCGCGCGCGAGCAGGCGGCCGTCGCGGCGCTGCGACGAGACGCCGACGGCGCC
>JAOPZL010000044.1 GCA_025964175.1 Solirubrobacterales bacterium | reverse complement strand
CAGGGGATGAGCCGCGAGCGCGAGGGGCTGCTGCGCCTGTACGGCGCGCGCGTCGAGATGGTCGAGTCGCTCGGCGGCATGAACGAGGCTGTGGCGGCGGCGCAGGCGCTGGCGCGGCGGGACGACGTCTTCCTGCCGGACCAGTTCTCGAACCCCGCCAACCCCGCGATCCACCGCACGACGACGGGCCCGGAGATCTGGCGCCAGCTCGACGAGAAGGTGGACGTGCTTGTGGCCGGCGTCGGGACCGGCGGCACGATCACCGGCGCGGGGGAGTTCCTCAAGGAGCGCAACCCGAAGCTGAAGATCGTCGCGTGCGAGCCGAAGTCGTCGGCTGTGCTGAGTGGGCGCCCGGCCGGCCCGCACCGGATCCAGGGGATCGGGGCGGGGTTCGTCCCGCCGGTCCTCAACCGTGAGCTGCTCGACGAGGTGATCGCGGTGACGGACGAGGCGGCGATCGAGATGGCCCGGCGCTGCGCGCGTACCGAGGGGTTGCTGGTCGGGCTCTCGTGCGGGGCGGCGCTGTGGGCGGCGATCGAGGTCGCCAAGCGGCCCGAGTCCAAGGGCAAGCGGATCGTGACGATCCTGCCCGACTCGGGCGAGCGCTACGTCTCGACGCCGTTCTTCGCGCCCGCCCCGTAGCGCTCGGACGCGGCGGTTCGCGAAGCCGGGATCGCCCGGCGCGTAGCATTCACCGTCGATGCTCGGTCTGTCCTCACTGGCCCGGATCACGGCCGATGTCCGCCGTGACCTGGCCGCCGCCCGGGACCGCGATCCCGCCGCCGCCGGCGTCGGTCGCGTCGAGATACTGGCCATGTGGCCCGGCGTCCAGGCCGTGCTCGCCCACCGCGTCGCGCACGCGCTGCACGCCGCGCGGGTCCCCGTGCTCCCGCGGGCGATCTCGATGATCACCCGCTCGGTGACCGGGATCGAGATCCACCCGGCGGCCTGCATCGGCGACGGGCTGTTCATCGACCACGGCGCGGGCGTCGTCATCGGCGAGACCGCCGAGATCGGCGCCAACGTGACGATGTACCAGGGCGTGACGCTCGGCGGCACCGGGTTCGCGACCGGGAAGCGCCACCCGACGGTGCAGGACAACGTGACGATCGGCTCCGGGGCGAAGCTGCTGGGCCCGATCACCGTCGGGCACGGCGCGAAGATCGGCGCCAACACGGTCGTCATCCACGACGTGCCGTCCAACTCGACGGTCGTCGGCAACCCCGGCCACCCGGTCCGCATCGACGGCCGCAAGCCCGAGGGCCCCGACGCCGACTGGATCCACCTGCCCGACCCGATCGCCGACGCGCTCGCCGGCCTCTCCAGCCGCATCGGCGCGCTGGAGCGGATGGTCACCGAGCTCGGCGGCGACCCCGACCAGGCGCTGCCCGCCGACGTGACGCCGCTGCGCCGTCGCCGCGGACCCAACCCCGCCGGCGGCTGATCGGGGCTTGGCGCCTTAGCCCCGCTCTGCGGGGTCAAAGCGCCAAGCGCTCCCGAGCGCCCGCCGCGGCTCAGTACCAGACGGTGCGGCAGCGGTGGCGGGGGACCGCCTTGTAGCTGGGCCCGCCCCCGCGGGTCCACAGGACGTGGTCGAGCTCCTGCTCGCTGACGCCCAGCCGGCGGGCGATCGTCGCGCACGCGTGGACCGCGCCCGCGCGGATCTCGTGCTCCTGGGGGCCGGAGCGCAGCTGCCGCTCGGCGTCGATGTGGGCGGCCAGCCGCGGGTCGTAGCGCAGGACGCCGTCCAGGCGCAGGACGTGGGGGACGAGGTTGTCGGCGAAGATCGTGAGGCGATCGAGGTCGTTCCAGCGCCCGATGCCGGCCAGCGCCAGGTCGCTGGGCACGAGCTGGGCGCGCTTGTAGAAGCCGCGGTCGGCGTAGAGCGTCATCCCGCCGGCGAGCAGCTCCGCCATCCGCTCCGCGCTCCCGCCCGCCTCGGCGACGAGGTCCATCGCGCCGCGCTCGCCGAGGAAGGCGCCGAGCTGGCGCAGCGCCTGCGCGAACAGGCCCATCAGCTCGTGGTCGCGCGGCTGGCCGATGACGTCGGCGAGCTCGTCGGCGGTCATGGTGCGCAGCTGGGCGTTGGTCCAGGGACCGTGGGCGCGGAAGCGGTCGGCGAGTGACCAGGCGACGGTGAAGTAGCCGCTGATCGACTCGCCACCCACCCGGCGCTTCTTCAGCGTCGGGAACCAGCCGGAGCCGAAGTTGATGGTGTCGAGGGTCAGCAGGTAGGTGGCGACGTCCGCCTCGCTGCCCTCGAGGTAGTGGCGCTCGGCGTCGAGCTGCGGCGCGTCGGCGTCGGTCAGCGTGACCGCGTCCAGCGCCGCCTCGTCGACGGTGACGGAGGTGGCGCGGGCGGCGATCGCCGCGCACCCGGAACGGACCTGGTCGGTCAGGCGCATCGACGGCACAGGCTACGGACCCTCCGGCGTCGGCACCGCCGCGCGCGTTCGTATGCTCAGTGGGCCGTGCCGTCACCAGCCGCCGATCGCCTCGAGGAGCTCCTCTCCGGGCTCAACGAACCCCAGCGCGCCGCGGTCACCTCACCCGATGGGCCGCTGCTGATCCTGGCCGGCGCCGGCTCGGGCAAGACCCGCGTGCTGACCCACCGCCTCGCGTGGCTCGTCCACAGCGGCCGGCTGCGTCACGACGAGGTACTGGCGATCACCTTCACCAACAAGGCCGCCCAGGAGATGCGCGAGCGCGTCGAGCTGCTGCTCGGCCGCCGCACCCAGGGCATGTGGGTGATGACGTTCCACGCGGCGTGCGCGCGGATGCTGCGCGCGGAGGCGCCGAAGCTCGGCTACACGCGCCAGTTCACGATCTACGACCAGTCCGACGCGCGCCGCATGACCAAGCGCTGCCTGGACGAGCACGGGCACGACACCAAGCGCTACACGCCCTCGGCGATCTACAACCAGATCTCCGACTCCAAGAACAAGCTGCGTGACCCCGAGGCCTATCGCCAGCTGGTCGGCAGCCGCTTCGAGGAGGTCGTCGCCGACGTCTACGAGTCCTACGAGCGCGAGATGCATCGCATGAACGCGATGGACTTCGACGACCTGCTCGTGCGCTCGGTCAACGTCCTGGAGCTCTTCCAGGAGGTCCGCGACCGCTACTCCAGCACCTTCCAGCACGTCCTCGTCGACGAGTACCAGGACACCAACCACGCCCAGTACCGCTGGCTCCAGCTGCTGGCCGGGGAGCACCGCAACCTGGCGGTGGTCGGCGACGACGCCCAGTGCCTGGTCGAGGGCACGGCGGTGACGATGGGCGACGGGACGACGCGGCCGATCGAGGAGATCGCCCCGGGCGATGAGGTCCGCTCCTGCTTCGGCAGCGGCGACTTCCGTCCCTCCCGCGTCACCAGGGTCCACCGAAGCGAGCGCGTCGACGGCATCGCGATCACCCTCCGCGGCGGCCAGCGCATCGTCTCCACGCCGGAGCACACCCACTTCGCCGGACATCGTGTGGGGCTGACACCGCAGCTGCACATGGCCTCCGTGACCCTCTGCGACGACCGGCGAGGGCGTACGCCCGTGCACAACATCGCCATCGGGGGCCATGACGACGCCGGTCGCGAGGCGCTCGAGTCGCTGGGGCTCACCGTGCGGCCGACCAAGGCCGGATCGCCGAGTTGGCGCTACGAGTCCGCCTTCACGGACTTCGGCCAGCTGTGGAAGGTCGCCGAGGAGATCCAGGACGTCCTGGACGTGACGGTGCGCTGCCGTGCTCGATTCGGCACCCCGCGCACCGGGGAGGGCAACTCGCTCCCGTTCACCCATGCCTCCGCCGTCCGGCCCGGGATGGCCATGTTCACCGAGGACGGCCGGTACGACATCGTGGAGTCCGTCGAGCGGGTCATCCTCGACCGGCCGGTGTACGACCTCGACGTCGAGCACACCCACAACTTCGTGGCCGAGGGGATCGTCACCCACAACTCCGTCTACAGCTTCCGCGGAGCCGACATCCGCAACATCCTGGACTTCCAGGACGACTATCCGGACGCCACCACGATCAAGCTCGAGCAGAACTACCGCTCGACGCAGACGATCCTCGACGCGGCCAACGCGGTGATCCGCAACAATCGCGGGCAGATCGCCAAGGACCTGTGGACGGAGCTGGGCGAGGGCGACCCGATCCGGGTGCGCGAGCTCGACGACGAGCGGGCCGAGGCGCGGTTCGTCACCGGCGACATCGAGCGGATGATCGACGACGGCGCCAGCCGCCAGGAGATCGCCGTCTTCTACCGCACCAACGCGCAGTCGCGGGTGCTCGAGGACGAGCTGCGCAAGCGCGACATCGGCTACCAGGTCATCGGTGGGCCGAAGTTCTACGACCGGGCCGAGGTCAAGGACGCGATCGCCTACCTCGCGTGGCTGGCCAACCCGCAGGACGTCGTGGCGTTCTCCCGGATCGTCAACTCGCCGCGCCGGGGGATCGGGCAGACCTCGATGGCGCGCGTCACCGGCTACGCGCAGACGATGGGGATCAGCGCGTGGGAGGCCGCCGAGGACCCGAGCGCCGTCCCCGGCCTGGGCACTGCCGCGGTGAAGGCGTTCACGCGCTTCATGGACACGATGGCCGGGCTGCGCGAGCGCGCCGCGCAGAACGTGCCGATCGCCGACCTGCTCAACGCCGTGCTCAGCGAGACCGGCTACCTCGATGCGCTGGAGGCCGAGCGGACGTTCGAGGCCCAGGGGCGGATCGACAACCTCGAGGCGCTGGTCGACGCGGCGGCGGAGTTCGACGCCTCCGCCGAGCCCGCCGAGAACACCCTCGACGTCTTCCTGCAGGAGAAGGCGCTCGTCGCCGACGCCGACTCGCGCGCCGACGAGGGTCTCGTCACGCTCATGACGCTCCACAACGCGAAGGGGCTGGAGTACGACGTCGTCTACGTCACCGGCTTCGAGGACGGCGTCTTCCCGCACTCGCGCGCGCTGGACGAGGGGACGCTGGAGGAGGAGCGCCGCCTGTGCTACGTCGGCATCACCCGTGCGCGGCGCGAGCTGACGCTGTCCTACGCGCGCCAGCGGATGGTCTTCGGCTCGACCACGTACGGCCTGCGCAGCCGGTTCCTCGACGAGATCCCGGTCGAGCTCACCGACCGCGAGGTCTCCAACGACATCCGCGCGGGCTCCGGCGGGATCGGCGTCCCGCGCATCTCGTGGGCCGCCTCGCGCTCCGACGCGCCAGCCGACGACACCAACGACTTCCGCCTCGGCGAGGACGTCGTGCACTCCGCGTTCGGCGAGGGGGTCGTGGTCGGGATCGAGCCCGGCGGCATCGTCGTCATCCGCTTCGCCAAGGATGCATCCGAGCGCAAGCTGATGGCCGAATACGCGCCGATCAAGCGCCGGTAGCGCGGATCGCCGCGGCCGGCGACCGGCCCGATCGAGCGTCGACAGCACGGGTCCGCCTCCCGCGATAGCCTCAGCGGCCGCATGTCTGCCACCGTCATCGACGGACGCGCCGTCGCCGCTCGCCTGCGGGAGCAGGTCAAGGCCGATGCCGCCGCCTTCGCACAAGAGCACGGACGCCCACCGGGCCTCGCCACGATCATGGTCGGCGACGACCCCGCCTCGGCGGTCTACGTCGCCGGCAAGCACAAGGCCAGCGGCGAGGCGGGTATCGCGAGCTTCGACCACCGCCTGCCCGCCGACGCCTCGCGCGACGACGTCGCCGCGCTCATCCAGCGGCTCAACGCCGATCCCGAGTGCAGCGGCATGATCGTCCAGCTCCCCGTCCCCAAGCACCTGGACGGCGTCGAGCTGACCGGTCTCGTCGACCCCGACAAGGACGTCGACGGCCTCACCCCGATCAGCGCCGGGCGCCTTGCGCTCGGCCTGCCCGGGCTGCGGCCGTGCACGCCCAGCGGCGTCATGGACCTCCTCGCCGAGGCCGGCGCCGAGCTCGAGGGAGCCGAGGCCGTCGTCATCGGCCGCTCCAACCTCTTCGGCAAGCCGATGGCCCAGATGCTCATCGGCGCCAGCGCGACGGTGACCGTCTGCCACTCGCGCACCCGCGACCTGCCCGCCGTGACCCGCCGCGCCGACGTGCTGATCGCCGCCGTCGGCCGCGCCGAGATGGTCAAGGCGGACTGGGTCAAGCCGGGCGCCGTCGTCATCGACGTCGGGATGAACCGGCTGGCCAGCGGCCTCGTCGGCGACGTCGCGTTCGACGAGGTGGCCCAGGTCGCCTCCGCGATCACGGCCGTGCCCGGTGGGGTGGGTCCCATGACGATCGCCGGCCTGCTGCGCAACACCGTGCAGGCGGCGCGCCTGCAGGAGTCGCGGTGACGCGGTGACGCGGTGACGCTGCGCAAGCTGACCCCGGGGGAGATCATCGCGGGACTCGCCGGCGCGGTTCTCGTCGCTGATCTGTTCGGCCCCTGGTTCAACGACGACAGCGGCTGGACCTCGCTCGCCGTGCTGCTCGTCCTGCTCCTCATCACCGCCGGCCTGGGGATCATCCTGCTCGTCTGCACCGCCTTCCAGCGCTCGCAGGCCTACCCGGTCGCCGCCGAGGTCTTCGGCTTCGCGTTCGCCGCGCTGACGACGCTCGTGCTGGCCATCGAGCTCGCCCTGCGCGACCGCCCGGGCTGGTCGGCGTGGGTCGGCCTCGTGGCCGTGCTGTGCGTGGCCGCCGGCTCGTGGGCGTCGCTGCGCGCCGACACGCGCCGCCCGTAGTCGCGTTCTACTCTGCAAGACGCATGATCGATCGCGAGCAGGTCCTCCACGTCGCACGCCTCGCGCGGCTGCAGCTCACCGACGACGAGGTGGAGCGCATGGCCGGCGAGCTCTCCTCGATCCTCGGGCACATCGAGACGATCTCCGGGCTCGACCTCGACGGTGTCGAGCCGACCTCGCACGTCGTCGAAGTGTCCAACGCGCTGCGTCCCGACGTCCCGCGCCCGAGCCTGGACCGCGAGGTCGCGCTGAGCCAGGCGCCGGCGCGCACCGCAGACGGCTTCCTCGTCCCGAGCCCGCAGGCATGATCGAGCTCAGCGCCAAGCAGCTCGCCGACGCGATCGCCCGCGGCGACGTCTCCGCCGCCGAAGCCTTCGAGACCTACCGCGCTCGCGCCGCGGCCGACGAGCTCAACGCCTACACGTGGGTCGCGCCGGAGGGCACGACGGCCGCGCCCATGTCCGCCGATGCCCCGCTGCGCGGCGTCCCGCTCGGGGTCAAGGACCTCTTCTGCACCGAGGGCGTCCCCAGCCAGGCCGGTTCCAGGATCCTCGAGGGCTACCTGCCGCCCTACACGGCGAGCGTCGTCCAGCGGCTCGCCGAGGCCGGCGCGCCGCTGCTGGCGAAGACGAACCAGGACGAGTTCGCGATGGGCTCCTCCAACGAGAACTCCGCCTACGGACCGACCCGCAACCCGTGGGACCGCGAGCGCATCCCCGGCGGCTCCTCGGGCGGCAGCGCCGCGGCCGTCGCCGCGGGCTCCGCCCCGTGGGCGCTGGGCACCGACACCGGCGGCTCGATCCGCCAGCCCGCCGCGATGTGCGGCATCGTCGGGCTCAAGCCGACCTACGGCAGCGTCAGCCGCTACGGCATGATCGCCTTCGCCTCCTCGCTGGACCAGGGCGGCCCGCTGACCCGTGACGTGACCGACGCCGCCCTGCTCTACGGGCAGATGATCGGCCAGGACCCGTGCGACTCGACGTCGCTGGCGCACCCGGAGACGATCGCGCTGCCGACCGCGGAGCGACTCGACGGCATCCGCATCGGCGTCCCGCGCGCCGACCTCGCCGCCGACGGCATCGAGCCGGGCGTCATCGCCGCGTTCGACGCGACGCTCCAGCGCGCGCAGGAGCTCGGCGCGGAGCTCGTCGACATCGAGCTGCCCCACGCCGAGCACGCGCTCGCGGCGTACTACGTGATCGCGCCGGCCGAGGCGTCGTCGAACCTCTCGCGCTTCGACGGCGTGCGCTACGGCCTGCGCCACGGCGGCGACGAGGGCCTGATGGCGATGTACACCCACACGCGCCACGACGGCTTCGGCGACGAGGTCAAGCGCCGCATCCTGATCGGCACCTACGCGCTGAGCTCGGGCTACTACGACGCCTACTACGGCCGTGCGCAGCAGGTCCGCACGAAGATCGCCGACGACTTCCGCGCCGCGTTCGGCCGGGTCGACCTGATCGCCACGCCGACCGCGCCGACGACGGCGTTCAAGCTCGGCGAGAAGACCGCGGACCCGCTGTCGATGTACCTCGGCGACCTCTTCACGATCCCGTACTCGCTGGCCGGCCTGCCCGCCATCTCGATCCCGTGCGGGCTGAGCGACGGCCTGCCCGTCGGCTTCCAGCTCGGCGGCCCGGCGTTCAGCGAGAACCGCATCCTCGACGCCGCCCACGCGCTGGAGCAGGCGATCGGGTTCGAGCCCCTGGAGATCTCATGAGCGCCGACGTCGAGTACGAGCCGGTCATCGGCCTGGAGATCCACGTCCAGCTGAAGACCCGCACCAAGATGTTCTGCGGTTGCGAGCTGTCCTTCGGCGACCCGCCCAACATCCATGTCTGCCCGGTCTGCCTCGGCCTGCCGGGTTCGCTGCCGGTGGTCAACGCCCGCGCGATCCACCTCGGGCTGATGATCGGCATGGCCGTCGGCTCCGAGCTGGCGCCGCGGTCGATCTTCCACCGCAAGAACTACTTCTATCCCGACCTGCCCAAGGGCTACCAGATCAGCCAGTTCGACCTGCCGCTGTGTCTCGGCGGGAAGCTCGGCGACGTGCGCATCCACCGCGTGCACCTCGAGGAGGACGCGGCGAAGCTCACGCACGTCGGCGAGTCCGGGCGCATCCACGGCTCCGACAGCTCGATCGTCGACTACAACCGCGGTGGCACCCCGCTGGCGGAGATCGTCACCGAACCCGACGTGCGCTCGGCCGAGCAGGCGCGCGAGTGGCTGAACATGCTGCGCGTGACGCTGCGCCAGCTCGGCGTCAGCGACGTGAACATGGAGGAGGGGTCGCTGCGCTGCGACGCCAACATCTCCATCCGCCCGGTCGGCGACACCGAGCTGCACACCAAGACCGAGCTGAAGAACATGAACTCGTTCCGCTACATCGAGCGAGGCATCCACGCCGAGGTCGCGCGGCAGATCGAGATCGTGCGCTCCGGTGGGAAGGTGCAGGGCGAGACGCTGCACTTCGACCCCCGCACCGAGCGGATCACGTCGCTGCGCTCCAAGGAGGAGGCGCACGACTACCGCTACTTCCCCGAGCCCGACCTCGTCCCGATCACCATCAGCGCCGAGATGCTCGACGCCGCGCGCGCGGAGGTCCCGGAGCTGCCGACCGCCCGGGCCGAGCGCTACGCGTCGACGCTGGGGCTGAGCGATGACGCGGCGAAGCTGCTGGCCGACCGCGCCGAGCTCGCCGCCTACTTCGAGTCGGTCCTGGAGGTCGACTCGGTGGAACCGGTCGCCGCCGCGAACTGGGTCACCGAGCTGGCCGCGCGGCTGGACGAGGGCGACCCGGCCGGGTCGAAGGTGGAGCCGCGGGCGCTGGCATCGCTCATCGGGCTGCTGTCCTCCAAGGCGATCAACGTCGGCGCGGCGCGCCAGGTGCTCGATCGCCTGGTCGCCGAGGGCGGCGATCCGCTCGCGATCGTCGAGGCCGAGGGGCTGGGCGCGATCGGCGGCGGTGACGAGCTGGCCGACGCGGTCGCCGCGGCGATCGCCGCCAACCCCGACGTGGCGGAGAAGATCCGCGACGGCAACATGAAGGCGATCGGGCCGATCATCGGCCACGTCATGAAGGCGACGAAGGGCCGCGCGGACGGCGGCGAGGTCACGAGACTCGTCCGGCAGCAGCTCGGGCTGTAGGCCGCAGCCGCTCGCGACTGGGACGGCCTAGCCGCGCGAGAAGGGCAGGACCTCGGTCAGCCAGGTGACGAGCGCGTTGGGGTTGCGGGTCTGGGTGTGGATCGTCCCCGGACCCGTGAACTCCATGACGAAGCCCTCGCCGCTCTTCAGCGTGTTCATGATCCCGCTGGAGGCCTTGCGGGTGGTGTAGCTGATGCTCGGGTCGAACGCGACGAGGTGGCCGGAGTCGATGACGACGACCTCGCCCGCGCCGAGCTGGATGGTGTCCAGCGCGCCGTAACAGGCGACGACGACCTGTCCGCCGCCCGTGGCGTGCAGCAGGAAGCCGCCCTCTCCGCCGCCGATGTTCTTGAACCCACCCCACTTCGTGTCGATGTTGACCTCGGGGCTGGAGGCGAGGTAGCCGCCCTTGGTCAGGTTGAGCGCCTCGCCCACGGGCAGGACGATCAGGTCGCCCGGGAGCCGGGCGGCGACGTCGACCCACCCGCCGTTGCCCGGCGCGGTCAGGGTCGTCATGAAGAGCGACTCGCCGCCGAGGACGGAGCGCTTGAGCCCCTTCATGAGGCCGCCCTGCATCTTGGCCTCGATCTCGACGCCCTGGGAGGTCGCGGACATGGCCCCCGACTCGGCCCGCATCGACTCGCCGGAGGCGAGCGTGCAGCGGGCGACGGCGAAGCTGGGGCTGTGGCGGATGGTGACGTCCATGCGCCAAACCTATAGGCGCTGGCTCCCGCGGAGTGCACCGATGGTGAACTGGCCGCGGTTGCACACCGGGCCCTGGGTCCAGGCGGTCGAGGTCTGGGTCGTCTCGTTGGGCGGGATGACCAGGAGGTCGGTCGCGCTGCGCTCGCACGGCCCGTTCGTCGGCTCGCTGCCGGTGGCGACGACCGTCCAGGCGAGCGTCGCGACCGCCTTGGCCCCCGGCCTCAGCGTCACGGTCGGCGCGCTCCCGCCGGTGCGCTTCGTCGACGTCGGGATCTTCCCGCCGGCCGCGGTGGTCAGCTGCAGCCCGACGTAGCCCGCCGTCCGGCAGGTGTGGCCCGAGCGGTTGGTCAGCGTGAGCGTCGCGTTGCGCTGGCCGGCGCCGGCGTCGACGGCACCGACCTTCGCCGACACGTCGGCGGTGTGACAGCGCGGGGTGGACGCGGCGGGCGCGGAGGCGGGCAGCGCGACGGCCGCGGCGGCCGCGGCGAGGACGGCGAGCGCGCCGAGTCCGGTGATCGAGGGGGTGAGGCGCATCCGGGAGCTCCTGGCGAGGCGTAGGATCGTCTGACGGCGACGATGCGAGGAGGACAAGCATGCCGAAGCTGATCCGCATGGACCGCACCGGTCACACGACGGTGGCGGAGTGGAGCGCGGAGGACCCGGCCGCGGTGGAGCGCGCGGTCGTCGCCTTCCGCCAGGAGCTCGACCGCGGCTACCTGGCCATGGTCTCGACGGGACCCGGCCAAGCCGAGCAGGTGCGCGAGCTGCCGTTCGACGCCGAGACGGTGATCCTGCGGCTCCCCATCAGTGGGGGCTGACCCGCACCCGCAGCTCCTGCCCGAGCTCGCGGCCGTCCATTGGCGGGCGCGGGTCGACGAGCGGCGCCTGGACCGCACCGACGTGCTGTGGACCGCGACGACCCTCGCGCACGTCGTCCCGTTCCTGCTCGCCGCCGCGTTCCTGCTGTGGCTGGAGCCGCTGAGCGCGCCGGTCGCCGCCATCTGCGTCGCGCACGCCTGGATCATCCCGGCGCTCTACGCGCAGCGCGGGGCCAACGTCGTCAAGCCGCGCCCGCGCGCGGGGGCCGGAGCCGAGCTCCTCGCGGTCGGGCTGCTCGGTGACCTCATCGGCCACGAGGCGCGCGACCTGCACGCGCGCACCGGCCTCGTCGTCGAGCCGGGAGCGCTGGGCGTCTGGGTCGTGGGGGAGGCGGGCGCGCTGCTCGTCCGTGCCGAGCGACGGCGCCGGGTCGAGTGCTTCTGCGTGCAGGTGCGCGAGCCCAATCTGCCGTCAGGTGACCGCATCGCCCACCTCCTGCTCGCGCTGCGCGCCGACGAGGGCGGCTT
>JAOPZL010000015.1 GCA_025964175.1 Solirubrobacterales bacterium | reverse complement strand
GGCGGCGCCGACGTGTGGATCAGCGTGCCGTCCTGCGCCGAGGCGCGAACGGCGGCGGCGGACGACGCGCTCGCGGCCGCGTTGCCGCCCGGCCGCGAAGACCTATAGCCGATGACCTGATGGTCGACGACGCGCCGATCGACGTGTCCGTGACGATCCGGCCCCCCCGGTGCCGATCTTCGAGGGCGGTCCCGGCGTCGCGTACTGCGGCGAGGCGAGCCGGTTAGCCCACGGATCCAGCCGCGCCGGTGGCGGGCTGGGCCCCGCGCGGCGGGCCTTCGCCGTCGAGCAGCCGATCGGCTTCGTCGGCGATCTCGACGTCGACCATCACGTCGTAGTGGTCGGCGGTCATGCGGCTCGCCGACCGGAAGTCGCGCTGGCCCCCGGAGGCGGCCTGGAGGATCGCTCCCAGCAGCGCGCCGATGATCGCGCCGAAGACGAGGCCGTAGAGGACGATCAGCCCGCCGCTGACCCCATTGGCCGAGATGGCCCACAGGAAGGCGCCGAAGAGGACGCCGACGCAAGCGCCCGAGCCGGCGCCGCGCGCCGTCGCCGAGAGGACGGTCTCGCGCCCGAGCACCTGCTCCTCGAAGCGCAGCCCCCGGCCGATGATCGCCACGCGCGCCACCGGGAAGCCGCGGTCGCTGAGCAGGTCGACGGCCCGCTGCGCCTCCCGGTAGGTCTCGTAGGTGCCGACGGAGCGGCGGTCGTCCTCGGAGGCCATGAGCGCGGACGCTACTGCGCCGCGCTGGCCCGTGCGAGCTCCACGAGCAGTCGCACCCCGAAGCCGCTGGAGCCCTTGCCGGCGTACGGCCGGCCGAGGTCCCAGGCGGTGCCGACGATGTCCAGGTGCGCCCACGGGACGTCGCCGGTGAACCGCTTCAGGAACTCGGCGGCGGTGATCGATCCGGCGATCCGGCCCTCGACCGCGTTGGTCAGGTCGGCGTAGACGCCCTCGACGAGCTTGGCGGTCTCGGGGTGCAGCGGCAGGCGCCACAGCAGCTCGCCCGTCGCGCGCCCGGCGGCCTCGAGCTCGGCGGCCCAGGCGTCGTCGTCGGCGATCAGCCCGGCGTGGGTGTGGCCCAGCGCGGAGAGGATCGCGCCGGTCAGCGTCGCCACGTCGACGAGCCGCTGCGCGCCCTGCTCGAGCGCGTGCGCCAGGCAGTCGGCCAGGACGAGGCGGCCCTCGGCGTCGGTGTTGTTGATCTCGACGGTCAGGCCCGCCTTGGTGCGGACGATGTCGCCGGGGCGCATCGCGTGCCCGCTGAGCATGTTCTCGGTCGCGCCGACCACCGCCACGACACGGAGCGGCAGCCCCAGCTCGGCGATCGCCCCGAGCGCCTCGAGCACGGCGCCGCCGCCGCACATGTCGAACTTCATGTTCGCCATCGAGGCGGCGGGCTTGATCGAGATGCCGCCGCTGTCGAAGGTCACCGCCTTGCCGACCAGACCGAGCACGGGCCCGCCGATCTCGGCGTCGAGCGTCGCCGGCTCGTAACGCAGCGTGATCAGCGCCGGCTCGGCGTCGGAGCCCTGCGCGACCGCGGCGAACGCGCCCATGCCGCGGGCGACGATCCCCTCGCGCCCCTCGACCTCGACGGTGATCGCCGCGTGGGTGGCGGCCAGCTCGCGGGCGCGGTCGGCCAGGGCTTCCGGGTTGAGGTCGTTGGGCGGGCGGTTGGCGAGGTCGCGGACGCGGTTCTGCGCTTCGGCCAGGATCCGCCCGGTCTCCACGCCGCCGGCGACGTCGTGGTGGGCGCTGACGATCAGCTCCTCGACGTCGACCCGCGGCTCGGACGGCGGCGCCTTGAAGCGGTCGAAGCGGTAGGAGGCGAGGATCGTGCCCTCGACCAGCGCGCCGGGCGCGTCGTCGCCGACCTTGTGCGGCAGCTCCCAGGCCAGGACGCGCGTCCGCAGCTCCCGGGCGCGGCCGGCGACAGCGGCGGCGACGACCCGCGCGCGCTCGGCGTCGAAGGTGTCGCGATCGCCGAGCCCGACGAGGATCCAGCGCCTGCCGGCACCGTGGGCGACCGCGAGCGCCCCCACGGAGGACGTCGCCTCGCCGTCGTCGACGAGCACCTGCAGGGTCCCGTCCTCCAGGTCGTGGGCGATGCCCTTCCCGGCGAACACGCCGATGGCGATCGTGTCAGCGGGGGTGTCGATCGGGGCGGCGGTGCTGGCTGAGACGCGCATGGGAGACGAAAGCCTACGCGCGGCGATCCCGCGCCGCGCGGCCGAGGTGGCGCGCGAGATGCCGCGGACGAGGCGGGCCCTCGCGCGTCCATCTAGGATCTGACTGCTTCGCTATCTCGCCACGAGAGGTCCGTTCAGACATGCCCAAGACCGTCGTCCTCAGTGCCGCCCGAACCCCGATCGGCAAGATGGGCGGGTCGCTCGCCTCGCTGAGCGCCGTAGAACTCGGCGGCCACGCGATCGCCGCCGCTCTGGAGCGTGCCGACGTCGCGCCCGAGCAGCTGGACCACGTGATCATGGGCACGGTGCTGCAGGCCGGGCAGGGGCAGATCCCCTCCCGTCAGGCGCAGATCAACGCGGGCATCCCGAAGGAGATCTCCTCGGAGACCATCAACAAGGTGTGCGCCTCGGGTGTGCGCGCGACCGTCCTGCTCGACCAGGCGATCCGCGCCGGCGACGTCGAGATCGCGGTGGCGGGTGGCATGGAGTCGATGTCCCAGGCCCCGTACCTGCTCCCCGGTGGGCGCTTCGGCTTCCGCATGGGCGACGTCAAGGCACTCGACGCGATGGTCAAGGACGGCCTCACCAACCCCTTCACGGGCAAGCAGATGTTCGTCGAGGCGACCGAGGTGGGGGAGGAGCTCGAGATGACGCGGGCCGACCTCGACCGCTGGGCGCTGCGCTCCCACGACCGCGCGATCGCCGCCACCGACGAGGGCCGCCTCGCCGACGAGATCGTCCCGATCACGATCAGCTCGCGCAAGGGCGACACGGTCGTCGAGGTCGACGAGGCCCCGCGCCGCGGCTCCACGCTGGAGGCGCTGGCCAAGCTTCCGGGCCTGCACGGCAAGGACGGCTCGCACACGGCCGGCAACTCGCCGGGCGTCAACGACGGCGCCGGTGCGCTGGTGCTCGCCTCCGACGAGTGGGCGAAGGCCAACGGCAAGGAGGCGCTCGCCGAGATCGTCGCCCACGCCCAGTCGGCCACGGACTACGCCTACCTGGCTCGCACACCGGCCAGCGCCGCCCAGAAGGCGCTGGAGAAGGCCGGGCTGAAGGCGCAGGACATCGACCTGTGGGAGATCAACGAGGCGTTCGCCTCGGTCGCCCTGAACTCGATCCGCGTGCTCGGGATCGACGAGGAGAAGGTCAACGTCAACGGCGGCGCGGTCGCCCTCGGCCACCCGATCGGCGCGTCCGGCGCCCGCATCCTCGGCGCGGTCATCACCGAGCTGCGGCGTCGCGGCGGCGGCCTCGGCTGCGTGGCCATCTGCTCCGGCGGCGGGCAGGGCGACGCCGTCATCGTCCGGGTTTGAGCCTGAACCCGACCGCACCCGGGTCCACCGAAGCCGTCTTCTTCGACCTGGACCGCACGCTGATGGCCGGCTCGTCCGGCTTCCACTGGGCCCGCGCGGCAGCTCGCGCGGGCCTCATCCCGCGGCACCGGCTGTACGCCGACGCCTGGGCGAACCTGCAGTTCCGCCTGCAGGGCTCGACGGACGAGTCGACGGCGCGGGTGCAGGACCGCGTCGAGGCGATCATCCGCGGCCGCCGCGCCGTGGAGTTCTCGCGGATGGCGCCGATGGTCCTCGCCGGTGTCCTGCCGCGGCTGTACCCGCGGATGCTGCGGGCAGCGTGGGAGCACCAGGACGCCGGGCGCCGCGTCTACATCTGCACCGCCGCGACCCAGGAGATGGCGCAGCTGCTGTCGACCGTCCTGGGCTTCGACGGCGGCCTGGGAACCGAGCTGGAGGCCGACGCCGACGGCATCCTCACCGGCCGCCTCGTCGGTCCGTTCAACTACGGCGAGGGCAAGCCCGTGCGGATGCGCACGCTCGCCGCCGCCGAGGGCATCGACCTCGGCGTCTCGTGGGCCTACAGCGACTCGGCCTCCGATCTGCCCATGCTGCGCGCCGTCGGCCATCCGGTCGCGGTCAACCCCGATGCCGAGCTGGGCCGGATCGCCGCCGAAGAGGGCTGGGAGGTCCTGCGGTTCGAGACGCTCGGTCGGCGGCTGAAGCTGACGGCCGCACTCGGCGCCACCGTCGCCGCGGGCTTCGCCGCCCGCGCGGCATCCAAGGAGGTCTCCAAGCGATGAGCCTGTACGAACTGTCCGACGAGCAGCGTGACATCCGGGACCTGACCCGCCGATTCGCCGACGAGGAGATCGCGCCGCATGCGGCGCAGTGGGACCGCGACCACCGCTTCCCGCTGTCGCTCTTCTCCCAGCTCGGCGAGCTCGGCCTGATGGGCGTCTGCGTGCCGCTGGAGCACGGCGGCGTCGGCGCGGACTTCCTCTCCTACATGCTCGTCCTCGAGGAGCTCTCACGCGCCGACGCGGGCGTCGGGGTGACCGTCGCGGTCCACATCAGCGCGGGCACGCTGCCGGTGCTGAGCCACGGCACGGCCGAGCAGATCGAGCGGATCGTCCCGTCGCTGGCCCAGGGCCACGAGCTCGCCGCGTTCGCGCTGACCGAGGCCGACTCGGGCAGCGACGCCGCCGCGATGCGGGCGCGCTACGACGCCGCGACCCAGACCGTCACCGGCTCCAAGCAGTGGATCACCAACGGCTCCTACGCCCGCCACGTGAACGTCTTCGCGCGGGAGGACGACCGGGTCTCCGGCTTCATCACGCGCACGTTCAAGGCGGTGCGCGAGGAGCGCAAGATGGGCCTGCACTCCTCCTCGACCGCCGACCTCGTCTTCGAGGCGAGCCCGGTCGAGCGGCTCGGGCCTCCCGGCGGCGGCATGCGGATCGCGCTGTCGACGCTGGACGGCGGGCGGATCGGGATCGCCGCGCAGGCGGTCGGGATCGCGCAGGCCGCGCTCGAGGTCGCGACGTCCTACGCGAAGGAGCGCACCGCGTTCGGCCGGCCGATCGGCGGCTTCCAGGCCATCAGCCACAAGCTCGCCGACATGCAGACCGAGATCGAGGCGGCGCGCGCGCTCGTCTGGCGCGCGGCGCGGCTGAAGGACGCCGGGCGGCCGCACACGATCGAGGGCGCACAGGCCAAGCTCTTCGCCTCGCGGGTCGCGCGGCACTGGACGGGCGAGGCGATCCAGGTGCTCGGCGGCTACGGCTACACCGAGGACTTCCCGGCCGAGCGCTACTACCGCGACGCGAAGATCACCGAGATCTACGAGGGGACGTCGGAGATCCAGCGGCTGGTCATCGCGCGGGGGCTGCTCGGAGACATCGCCGGCTGACGGCGGTGGCGAGGTCACGACGCGCGCGCGAAGGAGCGCCAGCGAGTTCGCGCCCGGAAGGGCGAGCCCCTGGGCGAGGCCTTCCGCAGGTCCTGCGCGACGGCACCCGGCGCACGCTCGTCGTCGACGGGCTGGAGGCGTCGGTCGTCGACCTCGCCGACCCCGCGCGCCTGGAGATCCCCTACGTGCGGCGGATGGCGGCGATCCTCGAGGCGTGCGCGCCCGACGACGTCCTGCACCTCGGCGGCGGGGGCTGCACGCTGCCGCGCTGGCTGGCCCAGACGCGCCCCGGGGTCCGCTCGCTCGTCTACGAGGTCGATCGCGAGGTCGTCGAGGTCGCTCGGGCCGAGCTCGCGCTCGACGACGTCCCGGGCCTGCGCGTGCGCGTCGCCGACGCCCGCGCGGGCGTCGCCGGCCAGCGCCCGCGCTCCTTCGACGCGGTCGTCGCCGACGTCTTCGTCGGTCCGCGCGTGCCCGACCACCTCTGCACGGTGGAGGCGCTGGAGGACGTCCAGCGGGTGCTGCGGCCCGGCGGCGTCTACGTCGCCAACCTCATCGACGAGGCGCCGCTGCGGCGCGTCCGGCGTCAGCTGGCGACGATCGCCGAGGTCTTCGGGCCCCCGACGCTGATCGCCGATCGGTCGGCGCTGACCGGCCGCCGTGCCGGGAACTTCGTCGTGGCGGCCGGACGAACGTTCTCGCGAACACGGATTGCCCGGGCTGCATCCGGGGCAGACGTTCTTGCAGAGGAGGCAGCCCTGCTGTGGTGCGAAGGCGCCCGCCCTTTGCGGGACTAGTCGAGAACTGGTACCATCTTGCGGCACTCAGGGCGGCTTTGGCGCGTCATCGCGCATGGCCGGGTCGGCCACTCCGCTCGCGAATGTGAATCTTGTGCGCCTCTGTGCGCAACCTCACGCCTGTCGAACCGTTGCTAAATCAACGAGTAGGGCGTAGAATACATACTGTTGAACTGGGATTTGAACGAGAAGGAAGTGATGAACCGTGGCAGTTGATCGCCTGAGTGAGCGGGCGCTCGACGAGCTGGAGCCCACCGACCTGCTCCTCGAGCAGGCTTCGGTCTACCCGCTGTTGACCAAGGAGGAAGAGGTCGTCCTCGCCAAGCGCGTGGAGCAAGGCGACCTCAATGCGAAGGGCCGGATGATCAACTCGAACATCCGTCTCGTCGTGTCAATTGCGCGGCGCTACCAGGGTCAGGGCATGCCGTTCGCCGACATCGTCCAGGAGGGCATGTTCGGCCTGATCCGTGCCGTCGAGAAGTTCGATTATCGCAAGGGCTACAAGTTCTCGACCTACGCGACCTGGTGGATCCGCCAGGCCATCCAGCGTGGGCTCGACAACCGTGCCCGCACCATCCGCCTGCCTGCGCACATCGCGCAGCGGGCTCGCAAGGTCGGCCGCGTCGAGCGCGAGCTGACCGTGCGTCTGGAGCATGACCCCACCGACGCCGAGATCGCCAAGGAGGCGGGCCTGGAGGTCGACGAGGTCACGCGTATCCGCGCGCTGGACTACGAGCCCCCGAGCCTCGACCGTCGCGTAGGCGACGACTCCGACTCGGCGACGCTGGGCGAGCTGCGCCCCTCCGACGGCCCCGCGCCGGACGAGGCCGTGCAGGAGCTCGACATCCGCGCTCGGCTCGAGCGTGCGGTGAAGCTGCTGCCCGAGGCGGAGCAGAAGGTCATCGCCGCGCGCTTCGGCGCCGGTGGCGAGCTGCTGGCTCCCGGTGAGCGCATCGAGCGCAAGCTCGGCGTGACCGCCAAGGAAGCCCGTGAGCTCGAGGCCCGGGCGCTGGCGCGCCTGGCCGACATGGGCGAGCTGCAGGACCTGCGCGAAGTCGCGTAGTCCGCGGTCTCCCCGCACAAGCTGCAACGCGAAGGGCGCCATCTGGCGCCCTTCGTCGTTCCAGGGACGGTCCGTAGACTGCTCGGCCATGGCGACCGAGCCCCGCAACCAGCGCGATGTGCCGTTCACGACGCTGTCGGGCGAGCCCATCCGGCCGCTGTACACCGAACGCGACGTCACGTCTGATCCAGGGCTGCCGGGCGAGTTTCCGTTCACGCGCGGCGTGTACCCGAGCATGTACCGGGGCCGGTTGTGGACGATGCGGCAGTTCGCCGGGTTCGGGACGGCGGAGGAGACCAACGAGCGCTTCCGCTACCTGATCGGGCACGGCCAGACCGGGTTGAGCACCGCCTTCGACATGCCGTCGCTGATGGGGCACGACTCCGATTCGCCGCGGTCGCTGGGCGAGGTCGGCCGCGAGGGCGTCGCCGTTGACACGGTCGACGACATGCAGACGCTGTTCGGCGGCATCGACCTGGGCGACGTCAGCGTGTCGATGACGATCAACGCGCCGGCGCCGATCATGCTGGCCTTCTACGTGGTGGCGGCCGAGCGGGCCGGAGTGCCGGCGGACCGGCTGGCGGGGACGATCCAGGCCGACATCCTCAAGGAGTACATCGCCCAGAAGGAGTGGTGCTTCCCGATCGACCCGGCGATGCGCTTCCTCGGGGACATGATCGAGTGGTGCTCGGGCAACATGCCTCGCTGGCATCCGGTCAGCATCTCCGGCTACCACATCCGGGAGGCCGGCTCGACGGCGGCGCAGGAGCTGGCCTTCACGCTGAAGGACGGCCTGACCTACGTCGAGGAGGCGGTCGCCCGCGGCCTGGACGTCGACGACTTCGCGCCGCGGCTGTCGTTCTTCTTCAACGCGCAGATCGACTTCTTCGAGGAGATCGCCAAGTACCGCGCGGCGCGCCGCATCTGGGCGCGCGAGCTGAAGGAGACCTTCGGGGCGAAGGACCCGAAGTCGTGGCTGATGCGCTTCCACACCCAGACCGCGGGCGTGAGCCTCACCGCCCAGCAGCCGCTGAACAACATCGTGCGCACCGCGATCGAGGCGCTCGCGGGCGTCCTGGGCGGGACGCAGTCGCTGCACACCAACTCCTACGACGAGGCACTGGCGCTCCCGACCGAGGACGCGGTCCGCATCGCGCTGCGCACCCAGCAGATCATCGCCCACGAGACCGGGGTCGCGAACACCATCGACCCCCTGGGCGGCAGCTACTTCGTCGAGGCGCTCACCGATCGCCTCGAGGAGCAGGCCTACGAGTACTTCGCCACGATCGACGAGCTCGGCGGGATGGTCGCCGCGGTCAAGGCGAACTACCC
>JAOPZL010000014.1 GCA_025964175.1 Solirubrobacterales bacterium | reverse complement strand
CGCACGATTCGCTGCACACGATCTACGAGCGCACCTTCGTGTACCAGTCGAACCGCGGCTCGCCCTTCTCCGTCTGGGGCCTCTATGGGCTCCCGGGCGCCGAGCGCGCCGTCGAGATCGCGGCCATCGTGATCGCGCTGGCGCTCGCGCTCCTCCCGCGCCGCGAAGACCTCGTCGGCCTGTCCGCCGCCTGTGCGGCAGCCATCATCGCCACGCAGCTCGGCATCGAACACTGGTTCTACCTGTACATACCGTGGTTCTTCCCGCTCGTGATGATCGCCGTGCTCGGGCGCTTCAGCGAGCCGTCGAGGATCGCTCCGGTCGCGGCATCAGCAGCTGCTCGATCGAGGCCGCCCGAAGCGGTCCTGAGCACGTGATCAGGACACCCATCAGCCATGGATCCTCCTCGGAGGTCTCGAAGCGAATCGGCATCTGCGTGAGCAGCGACTGGATCGCCTGCTCGCGCTTGACGCCGATGACCCCCCCGCGCGGGCCGGTCATGCCGACGTCGGTGATGTAGGCGGTCCCGCCCGGTAGGACGCGGGCGTCGGCGGTGGGGACGTGGGTGTGGGTGCCGACGACGGCGGTCACGCGCCCGTCGAGGTGCCAGCCCAGCCCGACCTTCTCGCTCGTGGCCTCGGCGTGGACGTCGACGAGGATGTAGTCGGTCTTGCCGCGCAGCTCGGCCACCGCGGCGTCCGCCTCGGGGAAGAGCGGCCGCCCGGCCTGCAGGAAGACGTTCCCCGAGAGGTTGATGACGCCCAGGCGGATGCCGTCGCGCTCGAAGGTGGTGATGCCCTTGCCCGGCTGGGAGCGCAGGTAGTTGTGCGGGCGGATGATCCGCGACTGGCGGTCGAGGTAGGGCAGGATCTCGCGCCGGCGGTAGGCGTGGTTGCCGAGCGTGATCACGTCGACGCCGTTGGCGAGGAGCTCGTCGGCGATCTTGGGCGTGATCCCGAGCCCGCCCGCGATGTTCTCGGCGTTGACGACCACGAAGGTCGGGGCGTGACGCTCGATCAGCTGCGGCAGCAGCGTCAGGAGAGTGCGGCGGCCGAGGCCCCCGACGACGTCACCGATGAAGAGGATGCTGGTATCCGACGGCATGCGTCGGCCATCATCCCCGATGTCATGACCGACGACCGATCCGATCATCAGCCGCCGACCCCCGTGGTCGTGCCCCGCTGGGTGCAGCTCGTGGCCCTCCCGCTCGGGGTGGTGGCCCTGTGGATCGCCGCCCGCGCGGCCGGGCCCGTGCTGCTCGTCTTCGTCGTGGCCAGCGTGGTCGCGCTGATCCTCAACCCGCTCGTCACGCTCGTGCAGCGGCTGCACCTGCCGCGCGGGCTGTCGGTGGGGGTCGTCTACCTGTCGCTGCTGGGGATCATCGTGGCGCTGGGCTTCGCGGTCTCCGGGCCGATCGCCAACCAGGCGGTGGCGATCCAGAAGGACGTCCCCGACCTCGTCGACAGCGCCAACCGCAGCCTCGCCCAGCTGCAGACCTGGCTGGACGACAAGGGGATCTCCATCCAGGTCAAGCGCCAGGGCGAGACGGCGATCGAGACGCTCAGCGACCAGCTCAAGGGCGCCACCGGCGACATCGCCTCGACGGCGACGACGCTCGTCACCACCGCCGTGACCGCCGGCTTCGCGCTGGTCCTGATCCTCGTCGTCTCGATCTACATGCTGCTCTACGGCGAATCGATCGGGGCGCTGGTGCGGCGCGTGATGCCGCCGGGGGACGGGACGCGCGAGGACGACTACCCGGCGCGCGTGCAGGCCGCGGTCTCGGGCTATGTGCGCGGCCAGGTCCTGTTCAGCCTCGCCATGGGCGCGGGCTGCGGCATCGGCCTGTACCTGCTCGGGCTCGTCGGCGTGTTCCCGGCCGGCAAGACGTACGCGCTGGCCTTCGCGATCTTCTTCGGGCTGATGGAGCTGATCCCGTACATCGGGCCGTTCCTCGGCGCGCTGCCCCCGCTGCTGGTCGCCGCGTTCACCGATCCGCTGGACGTCGTCTGGATCGGCATCTTCTTCGTCGCGCTGCAGCAGATCGAGGGCCACATCGTCGCCCCGCAGATCTTCAGCCACACGCTGCGCATCAACCCGCTGCTGGTCATCTTCGCCCTGCTCATGGGCGGGGAGGTCGCGGGGATCCCGGGAGCGCTGCTGGCGCTCCCGATCGCCGCGATCCTGCGCGAGACCTTCGTCTACCTGCGCCGCCACCTCGTGCTGGAGCAGTGGGGCGCCGCCAATCCCGTGATCGCGGTGCTGTCCCCGCCGCCACCGCCGGGATCGCCGTTACCGCCGGGATCGGGGCTCCCGCCGGGCGAGCCGCTGCCGCCGCTCGCCGGGGGCGCCACCGCGCACTGCCCCGCCTGCGGCACCGCCGCCCAGGACGGGGACGCGTACTGCCGGCGCTGTGGAACGGCGCTTTGATCGGGGCGTCGGTAGCCTGCCGCGCGTGACGACGGACGCGCGGGGCGTGACGAAGCGGTTCGGCAGCCGCGTGGCGCTGCGCGACGTGTCGTTCTCGGTCGCCGAGGGCGAGCTGCTGGCCATCATCGGCCCCAACGGTGCGGGCAAGACGACGCTGCTGTCGATCCTCGCCGGGATCCTGCGCGCCGATGCCGGGCAGCTCAGCCGGCCGCCCCGCGAGGTGGGCTGGGTGCCGCAGCAGCCGGCGGTCTACGGCAAGCTCTCGGTGCGCGAGAACCTGCGCCTGTTCGCGCGCCTGGAGAAGGTCGCCGACCCCGACGCCGTCGTCGCCCGGATGCTCGAGCAGACGGGCCTGGGCGACCGCGCCGACGACGAGCTGGGCACGCTCTCGGGAGGCAACCGCCAGCGCGTGAACATCGCGGTCGGGCTGCTGGCCGATCCGCCGCTGCTGCTGCTGGACGAGCCGTCCTCGTCGCTGGACCCGCGCCAGCGCGAGCGGCTGTGGGAGTTCGTCGACGGCCTGGCGCGCCGCGCCGGCACGGCCGTCGTCTTCACGACGCACAACGTCGCCGAGGCCGAGCGCTGGGCCGACCGCGTCCTCGTGCTCGCCGACGGCGAGGTCATCTTCACCGGGACGCCGGGCGAGCTGCGCGCGGCCGAGATCGAGGGCGGCGACGCCACCGACTTCGAGGGCGCCTTCGTGCGGTTCCTGCGCGAGCGGGGGCACTGACCGCGGTGTCCTCCCTGCGCTGGCTCCTGCTCAAGGACCTGCAGATCCTGCGGCGCTCCAAGCTGCTCGTGGCGCTGCTCGTCCTCTATCCGATCGCCATCGCGCTGCTCATCGGCCTGGCGCTCTCGCGCGGCCCGGACAAGCCGAAGGTCGCGTTCCTCAACCAGATCCCCATCGGCCAGTCGGTGACGAACGTCGGCGGCAAGGACATCGACTTCGCGCGGTACGCCGACCGGTTCTTCGACGCGGTCGATCCCGTGCGGGTCAGGTCGCGCGCGGAGGCGATCGACAAGGTCAAGTCGGGCGACGCCCTCGCCGCGCTGATCATCCCGGCCGACACCGTCGACCGCCTCAACGGCGGGCTCGGCCAGGCGAGGGTCGAGGTGATCTACAACGGCGACGCCGTCAAGCAGTCCTACGTGCGCAACACGATCGACGCCGAGCTGGCCAAGGCCAACGGGGCGCTCTCCAGCACGATCCGCGACGTCGCCGTCACCGACCTCAAGACGCTGACCGACGGCGGCGAGATCACGACGCCGCTGGGCTCGCAGCGGCTGCTGGGGCTGCGCAAGGCCCGGGCGGCGCTGGCCCAGGTGCTCGACACGCTCCCGGCCGGCTCCCCGGAGCGCGCCGCCATCGCCGCGGTCGACGACTTCGCCAACCAGGCGCTGATCGGGCTGGAGTTCGCCACCCCGGCGCTCAACGCGGTCTCCAAGCCGATCGCGGTGCGCGCGACCGTCCTCGACGGCAGCCGCACGCCGCTGGACGCCTTTGCCGTCGCGCTCGCCGTCGCCGTCTCGCTGCTCTTCATCGCGGTGCTGCTGGCCAGCGGCGTGCTCGCGCTGGAGCGCGAGGAGCAGGCGTACGGGCGGCTCGTGCGCGGGCTGGTGTCCCGATCGGCGCTGCTGGCCGAGAAGATCCTGCTCGCGGCGGTCTGCTCGGCGCTGGTCGCGCTGGTGATGCTCGCGGGGATCGGCGCGTTCACCGGCGTGGACTGGGGCCGCTTCGGCCAGTGGGTGATCGCCGTCTTCGCCGGCGGCCTGGGCTGCAGCGCGCTGGGCGTGGCGATCGGGGCGCTCGCGCGCGAGGTGCGCGCCGCCTCGCTGCTGGGGCTCCTGCTCGCGCTCCCGCTCGCCTTCCTCGCGCTCGTCCCCAGCGGGGCGGTCGCGGTCGGCGTGTACGACGTCATCCGCGTCGTGAACGCCGCGTTCCCGTTCAAGCCGACGCTCCAGGCCCTGGACGCGGCGGTCAACGGCGCGCACCCGAGCCTGCTCGGGCCGTCGTTGCACCTGCTCGCGCTGACCGTCGCGTTCGGTGCGCTGGCGCGCCTCGCCCTGCGACGATTCTGACCATGCGCCTTCCCGACCGACTCGACGCCGAGCAGGTGGCGATCCGCGCCTTCGCGCTCTCCGACGTCGACGAGCTCGTCGACCTGCGCACCCGCAACCGCAGCTTCAACACGCCGTACGAGCCGCGCCGCTCGGAGGGCTTCTTCACGTCGGCCGGCCAGCGCGCCGAGATCGTCCGCGACCGCGACGAGTGGGCCGCCGACCGCATGTACGCCTTCGCGATCGTCGACCGCGCGACCGAGCGCATCCACGGCCGCATCGGGCTGGCCAACATCGTGCGCGGCGCGTGGGACAACGCGACGCTGGGCTACTTCGTCGACGAGGCGGTCAACGGGCGCGGGTTCGCCTCGGAGGCGGTCGGCCTCGCGCTGCGCTTCGCCTTCGGGCCCGGGCGGCTGCACCGCGTGCAGGCCGCGGTGATGCCGCACAACCTGCGCTCCGCCCGCGTGCTCGCCAAGAACGGCTTCCGCAAGGAGGGCTTCGCGCCGCGCTACCTGCGCCTGGCGGGAAGCTGGCGCGACCACGACCTCTTCGCGATCACGCTGGAGGAGCTCGAGGACCGCGCCCCGCGGCACCGCTAGCCCAGGATCGTGACCGAACGCGCACTAGGCTCCGGGGGAATGGCCTTCCCGCAGACCCGTCTGCGCCGGCTGCGCCGGACGCCGGTCCTCCGGGACATCGTCCGCGAGACCGACGTTCGTGCCCGCCAGCTCATGCTGCCGCTGTTCGTCGAAGCCGCGATCGACGGACACCGACCCATCGAAGCACTCCCCGGCGTCTCGCGCCACGGGATCGAGTCCGCCGTCGCCGAGGCAGCCGAGGCGCAGGAGCTCGGCCTGGGGGGCGTCGTGCTGTTCGGCATCCCGTCGGAGAAGGACGAGCAGGGCTCGGAGGCGTGGGACGACGAGGGCGTCGTCCAGCTCGCGACCCGCGCCATCAAGGCGGCCCATCCCGACGTGATCGTCGTGACCGACGTCTGCCTGTGCGAGTACACCAGCCACGGCCACTGCGGCCTGCTGCGCGACGACGGCTCCGTCGACAACGACCGCTCGCTCGACCTCCTCGCCCGCACCGCGGTCTCCCACGCGCGGGCCGGCGCCGACCTCGTCGCGCCCAGCGACATGATGGACGGCCGCGTCGGCCACATCCGCGGCGAGCTCGACTCCGAGGGCTTCTCCGACATCCCGATCATGGCCTACAGCGCCAAGCACGCATCGGGCTTCTACGACCCCTTCCGCGAGGCCGCCGGGTCGACCCCCTCCTTCGGCGACCGACGCGCCTACCAGATGGATCCGGCCAACGGCGACGAGGCCGTGCGCGAGGCGCTGCTGGACGTCGAGGAGGGCGCGGACATCATCATGGTGAAGCCCGCGCTCTCAGCCCTGGACCTGATCTACCGGGTCAAGCAGGAGACACGGATGCCCGTCGCCGCCTACCAGGTGAGCGGGGAGTACGCCATGATCAAGACCTCGTCCATGGACGACCGCCGGCTCGCACTGGAGACCCTCACCGCCATCCGGCGCGCGGGTGCGGACATCGTCATCACCTACTTCGCGAAGGATGCCGCACGATGGCTGGGAACCTGAAGATCCGGACGCGCAAGGACGGCGCTGCGGTCCCGCTCTCCGAGCAGGACAAGCAGCTGCTGAACGCGATGCAGGGGCGCTTCCCGCTCGACATCCGGCCCTACGCGCGCGTTGCCGCCGACGTCGGGATGACCGAGGAGGAGGTGATGACGCGGGTCCGGGAGCTGCTGGACGACCGCATCATCCGCCAGGTCACGCCGATCTTCGACACCCGCGCCTTCGGCTACGGCTCGATGCTCGTCGCGGCGAAGGTCGACGCCGAGCACCCGTGGGCGCCGGCGAAGATCGTCAACTCCCACCCGGGCGTCTCGCACAACTACCTGCGCAACCACGAGTTCAACATGTGGTTCACGATCGCCGTCGAGGAGGACTCCAAGCTCGGGCTGCAGGGCACGCTCGACCTGCTGCAGGAGCTCACCGGCGCCGAGTCGATCCGCCAGCTGCCGACGCTCGAGCTGTTCAAGATCCGCATGGACCTGGAGATGACCGACGGCAAGTCGCTCAACACCCAGGGCGAGATCAAGGAGCCCGCGCCGTCGCTGCGCGTCGCCTACGACGAGTTCGACCGCGACGTCGTGCGCGCCACCCAGGGCGACCTGCCGGTCGTCTCCGAGCCGTACGCGGTCGCGGCCGCCGAGCTCGGCGTCACCCAGGAGAAGCTGCTCGACCACCTGGCGGGCATGCAGGAGCGCAACCTCCTGCGCCGCGTCGCCGCGATCCTCTTTCACCGCCGCGCCGGTTTCAGCGCGAACGGCATGGGCGTGTGGCAGGTCCCCGAGGATCGCATCGCCGAGGTCGGCCCGCGCATGGCCGCCTTCCGCGGGATCTCGCACTGCTATCAGCGTCCGACCTACCAGGACTGGCCCTACGCGCTGTTCACGATGGCGCACGGCCGCTCCAAGGAGGAGTGCGACGGCATCCTCGACGCGATCGAGACGGAGATCGACTGCATCGAGGGGCGCGCGACGCTCTACTCCTCCACCGAGTTCAAGAAGATCCGCCTGCTCTACTTCACCGACGAGTTCAAGCGGTGGGAGCAGGAGCACGCCGGCGTCTAAGCGCGCCTGCCTGCCCCGCCACAACGCCATGCCCGCCTCCCTGAGAGACACCCGCTCCGCGGAGCTCTACGCACGCGCGCTCAACGTCCTGCCCGGCGGCGTCAACTCGCCGGTGCGGGCCATGCGCGCCATCGGTCGCGACCCGCTGTTCGTCGTGCGCGGCGAGGGCGCCGAGCTCGTCGACGCCGACGGCAACCGGTTCGTCGACTGGGTCCTGTCCTGGGGCCCGCTCATCCACGGCCACGCCCACCCGGAGATCATCGCCGCGGTGGTCGCCGCCGCCGAGGACGGCACGTCGTTCGGCGCGCCGACCATCGGCGAGGTCGAGCTGGCCGAGGAGGTCACGCGGCGCATGCCGGCCGTCGAGATGGTGCGCATGACCTCGTCGGGCACGGAGGCCGCGATGTCGGCCATCCGCCTGGCGCGGGCCTCCACCGGCCGCGAACGGATCCTGAAGTTCGCCGGCGCCTACCACGGGCACTCCGACGGATTGCTGGCCGAGGCCGGGTCCGGCCTGGCCACGCAGGGGATCCCCGCGAGCCCCGGCGTCCCCGTGGCCGCCACCGCGAACACGATCATCGTGCCGTGGAACGACTTCGACGCGGTCCGCGAGGCGATCTCCGAGCACGAGTTCGCCGCGATCATCGCCGAGCCGGTCCCGGCCAACATGGGGCTCGTCCCCGCGGCCGACGGTTTCCTGGACCTCCTGCGCGAGCAGGCCAGCGCCAACGGCGCGCTGCTCATCTTCGACGAGGTCATCAGCGGCTTCCGCGTCGCCCGCGGCGGCGCGCAGGAGTCCACCGGGGTCCTGCCCGATCTCGTGGTCATGGGCAAGATCATCGGCGGCGGGCTGCCCGCGGCCGCGTATGGCGGCTCGCACACGCTCATGGAGATGATCGCCCCGGCCGGCGAGGTCTACCAGGCCGGGACCCTGTCGGGGAACCCGGTGGCGACCGCCGCCGGGCTCGCCACGCTGGCGCTGCTGGACGAATCGGCCTACCGCCGCCTGGAGGCCACGACCGACGCCCTCGCGCGCGGCCTGCGCGAGGCGGCCGGCGACCGGCCCGTCCAGGTCCAGTCGACCTGCGGCCTCGTCACCACCTTCTTCTCCGAGGAGCCCGTGCACGACTACGCGGGCGCCAAGGCCTGCGACGCCGCCGCCTACGGGCGCTGGTGCCGTGCGCTGCTGGCCCGGGGGGTCTACCCGCCCGCCTCCCAGTTCGAGGCCTGGTTCCCGTCCCTGGCCCACACCGAGGAGCAGCTCGAGCGCACGCTCGCCGTCGCCGCGGCCGCCTTCGGCGAAGTGTGGTGACGTCGTGAGCGAGCGTCTGGCCGCCGTGTTGCGCGAGGAGGGTGGGCTGCTCGCCCACGCCCTTCGTACCGATGTCTTCGGCGCCGACTCGGAGCCCGCCGTCATCGCCGCGAGCGGGCCGCGCAGCGCCGGGCACGAGGAGGAGATCGCCCTGCTGGTCGAGGCGATCCACGAGGGCCACCTCCTCCACTACGGCACGGGCCGTACCGTCGGCCAGGACGATGCCGACCTGGCGCTGCTGGCGGGCGACCGCCTCTATGCTCTCGGCCTCGACCGACTCGCTCGCCTCGGCGACCTGGAGTCGGTCGGCGTCCTCGCCGACGTGATCGCCCGCTCCGCGCAGGCACACGCGGCGGGCGTGCCCGACGAAGCAGGCGCCGCCTGGAAGGTTGGCGCCCAAGCCATCGGCTGGGGCGCGCAGGACGCGACCGGACGCCGTTGAACACCCCCGAGGAAGTACGATTCTGATCGCCGTGGCCAAGGACCGCAGAAAAGCCAAAAGCAAGTACACCGCCGACCGGAGCATTCCGGGGGCGTTCGAAGGTGAGACCGTCACCCGTCGTCGCTTCATGACGGGAACCGTCCACGCCTCGGGCGCCATCGCCGGCGCCGCCATCGCCCTGCCCGCCCTGGGCTTCGCCATCGGACCCGTCTTCGAGAAGAAGCCGGTCCAGTGGGAGGCGATCGGCCCCGTCGACGACTTCGGCCCCGACGAGTACATCCCCAAGGTCTTCACCGAGACGTACGGGATCGGCGACGTCGGCAAGACGACCGCCTACGTGCGTCAGCACAACGAGTCGATCGACGGCCCCCAGAAGGACGAGTACGACGCCTTCGTGGCGATCTCGACCAAGTGCATGCACCTGGGCTGCCCCGTCCGCTACTCGTCGGCCGCGGAGCGCTTCATCTGCCCGTGCCACGGTGGCGTCTACGACTTCCAGGGCAAGCGCGCGGGCGGTCCGCCGGTGCGCCCGCTCGACCGCTTCTACACCCGCATTCGCAACGGCCAGGTCGAGGTCGGCCCGCGCTACTCGGTCAACGCCGAGCTGCGCCGGTTCTCGCCGCGCTACCCGGGCGAGCCCATCGACGGCATCGGCCAGTACCTCTACCCGTCGCGTCCGACGGCTCGCAAGCTGCCCAACTCATGAAGCTCAAGCTCCCCGCACCCCCGATCCCGGCCTCGCTGAAGTCGCCTCCGCGTCGTCCCGACGAGGAGCGTCCGAGCAAGGTCGAGGGCGCCAAGGAAGCCGGAATCTCCGCCGTCGACTGGGTCGACGAGCGCACCTCCCTCTCGGGCGGCGTGCGCTGGATGCTCTTCCGCAAGGTCCCCCGCGGGACCAACTGGGCGTACACCCTCGGCTCGGCGACGATGTTCGCCTTCCTGAACCAGGCCATGACCGGCGTCTTCCTGGCGATGTACTACGACCCCTCGGCGACCAACGCCTACGAGTCGGCCCGGTACATCACCAACGAGGCGTTCCTGGGCGAGTTCGTCCGCGGCATGCACAAGTGGGGCTCGACCGTGATGGTCGTCCTCGTCTTCCTGCACATGGGCAGAACCTTCTTCTGGGGCGCGTACAAGTACCCGCGCGAGCTGAACTGGGTCGTCGGCGCCGTGCTGCTCGTCCTGACGATGCTGATGTCCTTCACCGGCTACCTGCTGCCCTTCGACCAGAAGTCGTACTGGGCGACGATCGTCGGCGTGAACATCAACGGCACCGGCCCGCTGGTCGGCCCGTACCTCAACGACTTCCTTCTCGCCGGACCCGATTTCGGCGCGACGACGCTGTCGCGCTTCTACGCGATCCACATGCTGCTCGTGCCAGGGCTGATCGCGGCGCTGATCGGTGCGCACCTCTACCTCGTGGCCCGGCTCGGCACCACGGCACCCCCGTGGCTGAAGGCCGAGAAGAACCCCGAGCTGCGCAAGGAGTCCGTGTGAATCGCCAGGAGAAGGAGGAGTACCTCCGCGAGTACTCGATCCTGAAGTCGCAGGGGAAGCCGTTCTTCCCCTACGCGGTGGCCAAGGACTCGATCATGGCCGTCGTCGTGATGGGCGTCATCATCACGCTGTCGATCGTCCTCGGAGCCGAGCTCGGCCCCAAGGCGGATCCGACCACGACGACGTACGTCCCGCGCCCGGAGTGGTACTTCTACTTCCTCTTCGAGCTGCTGCGGATCATCAAGCCGAACTGGCTCGTTCCGCTCGCCACGCTCGGGATCCCGACGATCTGCCTCATCCTGCTGTTCCTGCTCCCGTTCTTCGATCGGGGACCGGAGCGCCGGCCCGAGAAGCGTCCGATCGCGACGACGCTCGGCATCTTCGTCATCGCCGCGATGGCGTACCTGACCTACCTCGGCGCCAGCGCCGGCTCCCCGAACTCGATCGAACTGGCCACGCCGGCGTCGGTCAAGCAGTCGGGCGGGACGATGCTCGCGCAGTTCGAGGCCGGCCGCCAGGTCGCGGCCCAGTCCGGCTGCCTGGCGTGTCACAAGTTCGGAGAGAACGGCAACGCCGGCCCCGGGCCACCACTGACGGACGTGGGGAGGAATCTGCCGGCGGGCGCGATCTCGCGCACGCTGATCAACCCGACGCCTCCGATGCCGTCCTTCAAGGATCTGCCGAAAGAGAAGTTCGACAACCTCGTCGTCTTCCTGTCGCAGCTCAAGTAGGCGCGCGTGAGCTCCGGGACCCTCCCTGAGGGCCAGGTCCGCGCGATGTTCGATCGCATCGCCGGCGTGTACGACACGATGAACTCCGTCATGACGGCGGGGATGCACCATCGCTGGCGTCGGCGGGCGATCGACCTCGCCCGCGTCGGACCGGACTCCAAGGTGCTCGACGTGGCCACCGGCACCGGCGACCTCGCCATCGAGGCGGCGTCGCGCGGCGCGCAGGTCGTCGGCAGCGACTTCTCCGAGGGGATGCTCGCGCTCGCGCGCAAGAAAGCCGACCAGCCGCGGGCCGGCTCGAGGGCCGCGGCGCTCCCGGCTGGTGCAAGCATCGCCTTCGAGCAGGCCGACGCGCTCGCCCTGCCCTATCCCGACAACACGTTCGACGCCGCGACGGTCGGGTTCGGCGCGCGCAACTTCTCCGACCTGCAGCAGGGGCTGCGCGAGATGACGCGCGTCGTACGACCGGGCGGACGCGTCGTCGTGCTCGAGATCACGACGCCGACGCACCCGCCGCTGTCGACCTTCTTCTCCCTGTGGTTCGACCGCGTCGTCCCGCTCGTCGGCCGCGTGGCCGGCGATCCGGACGCCTACAGCTACCTGCCCAACTCGGTCAAGCGCTTCCCGGGCCCCGAGCCGCTGGCCGCGACGATGGAGCGGGCCGGTCTGGGCGAGCTGCGCTGGATCCTGACGGCGGGCGGCATCATCGCCATCCATGCCGGCGTGAAGGGCTCGGTGGAGAGCTCGCCTTGAGGGCTCGCTCTGCACTGGGACGCGGGGCGGCGTGGTGAGCGCAGAGGTGGAAGCACTCGTGGCAACCCGCGGCGACGAGCTGCGCGAGCGGCTGGTCCGGGTCGAGGGACGGCTGCGGGAGATCGCCGCCGAGGCCGACGCCCCGCTGGATCGCCTGGCCGGGGAGACGATCGCCGCCGGGGGCAAGCGCCTGCGCCCGCTGCTCGTCCTGCTGGCCGCCGGCCACGGTGACGACGGTGGTTGCGCCGTGGCCGACGACGCGGGCCTCCTACGCGCCGCGGTCGCCGTCGAGCTCATCCACTCCGCCACGCTGGTCCACGACGACGTGCTCGACGCCGCCCCGCTGCGGCGCGGGGTCCCGACCGTGTGGTCGGTCGCCGGTCGCCAGGGCGCGACGGCCGCCGGCGACTACCTGTTCGCCCGTGCCTTCGGCGAGCTGGTCGCCAACGGGCGCATCGACGAGGTCCAGGTGCTGTCGGCCGCGAGCTCCGCGCTCGCCGAAGGCGAGCTGCGCCAGCGTGAGGACGCCTACCGCACCGACGTTCCCATCGACCGCTACCTGTGGCGCTGCGAGCTGAAGACCGCGCGGCTGTTCGAGGCCGCCTGCCGCCTCGGCGCCCTGGAGAGCGGCGGCCCGGCCGAGGCGCTCGGACTGTTCGGGCGGCGCATCGGGCTGGCCTTCCAGCTGTTGGACGACGTCCTCGACGTCTGCGGGCCGGTGGAGCGGACGGGCAAGCCGCGAGGGACCGACCTGTTGGACGGGACGGTCACGCTTCCGTTCATCTTGGCGCGTGAACGCGATCGGTCACTGCTGGACGTGCGCCCCGTGACCGCGGCCGAGGCGGAGGAGATCTGCGACCGGATCGCGGCGACCGGGGCGCTGGAGGCGGCCCGGGAGCGGGCGCTCGCCATGGTCGCGCAGGCCAAGGACGGGCTGCCGCACGCCGACGCGGCACTGGAGCTGGTGGCCGACAACGTGGTCGCGCGCTACGCATAGCGCGCGAGGGGAAGTGCGGTGGCCGCGGGTGCGGCGCGCGCTGCGCTAGAAGTCTTCGGGGAAGATCAGGTCGTCCTTCAGCGCCTCGATGAAGCGCTCGACCTGCTCCTCCATGTTGGCCTGGACCATTCGCTTGAGATCGCGGACCAGAGCGTGCGTTCCGCGGTCCAGCTCCTCGTCGAAGCGCTCGACGGCATGCTGCTCGAAGACGCCGGTCCCGGCCCACTCGCAGTTGGGGCAGCGCAGCGTGACCTGCCAGTGCGACGTCCCGGCCTCTTCCCAGTCGATGGGATAGACCAGCTCGCTGGAGCAGGATCCGCAGACGTGCAGCTCGGTGCGAACCGGGTGGATGCCGGTGTCGTCGTCCTGCTGCGGCTCGAAGTAGACGACCTCGATCGTCTTGCCGCTGGGCAGGACCACTCGCCGGACATATTGCCGGTGATCTGGCTGGGCACTCATGGGCGCATCCCCTTCATCACGTCCTCTACATCGGACGCGGCTGCGCGGCACTTGAGCTTCTCCGCCAATCCCCGCGATATTGGCCTCTAGCAGATCGGTACGCTGCAACCATGTTCAACTCGATCGGCCCACTCGAGATCATCATCGTCCTGGTGATCGTGCTGCTGATCTTCGGGCCGAAGCGCCTCCCGGGTCTGGGCAAGTCGCTCGGATCGGGGATGCGGGAGTTCAAGGACTCCATCACCGGCAAGGACGGCGACGACGACGACGCAGAGACCGCCGCCGTACCCGAACGGGCCACGCTGGCCAGCGCCGAGGAGCCCGTGGTCCGCGAGGGCGAGACCACGTCGACTCCGACCGCCGAACCGCGCAGCTGACGTAGCGGTGGCCGCATCGACGGCACTGAAGGGCGCCCGCGGCCCGGTCAGTCATGAAGACCGCCTGAGCCTCGTCGATCACCTCGACGAGCTCCGCTCGCGGCTGATCGTCTGCGTGCTGACGATCGTCGTCGTCTTCAGCGTCTGCCTGTGGCAGAACAACCGGCTCCTGAGCGTGGTCAACCACCCGCTGGAGTCCCAGACGCAGAAGAACATCGCGAAGGGCAAGGGCACCACCGGCGAGCTCGCGATGACCCAGAAGTCGGTCAAGGCGCTCGCGCTGGCCGACCGCGCCACGCTGCTGGAGCTGATCAAGCCGACGTCGGGGCTGTCGGCCGCGACCCGCAAGGTCTTCGCGACGCGCCTCGTCGCCCTCGACCGGACGATCAAGGCGATACCCACGAAGGTCGACGGCAACAAGCCGGTGACCCTCGGCATCAGCGAGCCGTTCACGATGACCCTCGCGGTGTCGGGCATGTTCGCCCTGATCATCGCGATGCCGCTGCTGCTCTACCAGCTGTACGCGTTCATCGTGCCGGCGTTCACGCCCCAGGAGCGGCGCGTCGTCGTGCCGCTGCTGTCGATGATCCCGTTCCTGTTCATCTGCGGCGTGGCGTTCGGCTACTTCCTCGTCCTGCCCGCGGCCGTGAGGTTCCTGCAGAACTTCAACACGGACCAGTTCAACGTCCTCGTCCAGGCGAACACCTACTACAAGTTCGTGGCGACGACGCTGCTGGCGTGCGGGCTCGTGTTCCAGCTGCCGGTCGGCATCCTCGCGCTCACCCGCATGCGGGTGATCGACGTGCGGTTCCTGCGCAAGAACCGCCGCTACGCGATCGTCATCTGCGCCCTCGTCGCGATGGCGCTGCCCGGCACCGACCCGGTCTCGATGCTCATCGAGATGGCCCCGCTCGTGGTGCTCTACGAGATCAGTATCCTGCTATCCGCCATCTTCGCTCCGAAGGACCGGGACGAGGAAGCTGACAAGTCCTTGGAGTCTGAAGATGTTGTTTGACCTCAGAGGCCGTGGACGGCGCCGTACCGTTCAGGGCATCTACCTGTTGCTCGCCGTCCTGATGGGCGGCGGGCTCGTGCTGTTCGGCATCGGCGGGTCCACCAGCGGTGGCCTCGTCGACGCGATCACCGGCAACGGCGGATCCAACCCCGGCACGAAGACCTATGAGGACCGCGTCGCCTCGGCGCAGAAGAAGACGGCGGCGACGCCGACGAGCGTCGTTGCGTGGCACGACCTGGCGCGGGCGGAGTACCAGCTCGCGGGCATCGGCGACAACTTCGACACCACCAGCTCGACGTTCAGCGCCAAGGGCAAGGCCCAGCTGACCAAGGCCGACGCCGCCTGGCAGCGCTACCTGAAGCTCCTCGGGACCAACGGCAAGGTCGACTCGACGCTCGCCAACCAGATGGTGCAGGCCTACAGCCCGGCCGGCCTGGACCGAGCCGCCGACGCGGTCACGGCCATCGAGTACGCGATCGACGCGCAGCCGCAGTCCGCCGGCCTCTACTCGCAGCTGGCCGTCTACGCCTGGACGGCGAAGCAGGACCGCAAGGGAGACCTCGCGTCCGCGAAGGCCGTCGAGCTCACTCCGAAGGACCAGCGCGCTACATTGAAGTCCACGTTGGACGCCCAGAAGGCCCAGCTCGCCGCCGCGGCAGCCGGTGCGACCGGGACCAGCGGCACGGTCACCTCGACGACCGGGTAGCTAGAATCACCACTTCCCCGGGCCGTTAGCTCAATTGGCAGAGCAGGGGACTCTTAATCCCAAGGTTGAAGGTTCGATTCCTTCACGGCCCATTTCGGCGGCTCCGGACTCTTGTCCGGAGTCGCCACTTCTTCAAAACCCCGGCAGAGACGACGATCTTGGGTCCTCGCGGAAGTCGTCCAGGGTTCGGCCCGGCAATGCAAGGGCCAACCCCACTGCCGCGGGCGCGATCGCGCAGGTCGGTCAGCTCGGCCACATCCGTGCCCGCCTGTCCCAGCCACACCGCGACCATTGCGCGCGGTGCTGCCTGCAGCATCGGCTCAGACGGCTCGTCGTGCTCGATGCGACAAGGAGCCGACCAGGATCAAGGTCGACGGCGTCAACCTGACCTACGAGGGGCTGATCCCGAAGATCCAGAAGTCGATGCTCTCCAAGGACGTCGACCAGGCGGTCATGGCGCACGCCGACTGGATCATCGACCTCGGCCCCGGCGCCGGCCACGACGGCGGCCGGATCGTCTTCGAGGGAACACCCAGCGACGATCCCCTCAGCCGGCCGCGGTGCGCCGGATCGCGAACAGCGGCGAGCCGCACTCCGAGCAGTGTCCCTGCCAGCCCGGCCGGCCGTTGGACAACGTCACCTCTTCGGCGCCCGCGATGATGACCTTCTGCCCGCACACGCACCAGCCGCGCGGGGCCTCGTCCGGCGCCCGTGCGCCCTGCTCAGTCAAGCGATCAGCATAGGCCGCCGGAGACCCTAGGGCTGACGGCAGGCCAGCGCGCGCGACAGCAGCAGCTCGCGCTCGGGGTCGTTGTCGCACAGATCGGCCGCCCGCACGAACTCCTCGCGCGCCTCGCCCAGCCGCCCGAGGCGGACCAGGAGATCGCCTCGCACGCTGGGCAGCAGGTGGTAGCCGCGCAGCGCCGGTTCCGTGGTGAGCGCGTCGACCAGCTCGAGCCCTGCGTCGGGGCCGAAGGCCATCGCCACCGCGACCGCGCGGTTGAGCTCGACGACCGGCGATCCGGTGAGCGCCGTCAGGGCGTCGTACAGCGCGACGATGCGCGCCCAGTCGGTCGCCTCGAAGGTTCGCGCCCGTGCGTGGCATGCGGCGATCGCGGCCTGCAGCGAGTACGGCCCGAGCGCGCGGCTGAGCTCCACCGCCCGCTGCAGGCCGGCCAGGCCGCGCTGCACGAGCAGGCGGTCCCAGCGGGAACGGTCCTGATCGGCGAGCAGCACCGGCTCGCCGTAGGGACCGACCCGCGCCCGCAGCCGCGAGGCCTGCAGCTCCATCAGCGCCAGCAGACCGTGGACCTCCGGCTCGCGCGGCATCAGGGCGGCGAGGATCCGCCCCAGGCGCAGGGCGTCCTCGCACAGCGCCGGCCGGATCCAGTGCTCGCCGGCGGTCGCCGCATAGCCCTCGTTGAAGACCAGGTAGATGACCTCGAGCACCGCCGACAGACGGTCGGCGAGCTCGTCGCGGCCGGGCACCTCGAACGGGACGCGGGCCTCGGCGAGCGTGCGCTTGGCGCGGACGATCCGCTGCGCCACGGTGCCCTCGCTCACGAGGAACGCCCGGGCGATCTCGGGCGTCGACAGGCCCCCGAGCAGCCGCAGCGTCAGCGCGACGCGCGCCTCGCGGGACAGCACGGGGTGACACGTCATGAAGACGAGGCGCAGGACGTCATCCTCGACGTCGTCGACCTGGGCGGCCAGGTCGGGCTGGTCGAGCTGCTGGAGGATCTGCAACTCGCGACCGATCAGCTCCTGCTTGCGCTCGAGCGTGACACGGCGGCGCAGCGCGTCGATGCCCCGGCGCTTGGCGGTGGCCATGAGCCAGGCAGCCGGGTTGTCCGGGATGCCCGACTCAGGCCACTGCTCCAGCGCGGCGACCAGCGCGTCCTGCGCCAGGTCCTCGGCCACCGACACGTCGCGGACGATGCGCGTCAACCCGGCGATCAGCCTGGTCGACTCGATCCGCCAGACGGCGTCGATCGCCCGATGGGTGGCCGGCGCCGTCACGGGGCTACTGCTTCTCCGAGAGCTGCTGGCGCATCCGCTCCTCGGCTTCGCGCAGCTCGGGAGTCAGCTGGTCGCCGAAGTCCTCGGCGTCGAAGATCTGGCGCAGCTCGATCTCCGTGCCCCCGTCGAACGGCGCGCGCTTGAGCCACTCGATCGCCTCGTCGCGCGACGCGCACTCCCAGATCCAGTAGCCGGCGACGATCTCCTTGGCCTCGGTGAAGGGCCCGTCGATGACGGTGCGCTGACCGCCGTCGAAGCGGACCCGGGCGCCCTTGGACGTCGGGTGCAGCCCCTCGCCCGCGAGCATGACGCCCGCCTTGACGAGCTCCTCGTTGTACCTCGTCATCGACTCCAGGAGCTCCGTGCTGGGCATCTCCCCCGCCTCGGAATGGGCATCGCCGGGCACCAGAACCATGAAACGCATTGCTACCTCCTGATGAGGGTTGAGGTGGTCACTACTCGCACGTCGAACCAGGACGCACCAAATCGACACGGCCCGCCGAAAGTTCTGCGGATGTCCGTGTCCGGACACAGCAACCGGAGTCTGCACCGTGTGAACGGTCGGCCACTCGCTCCCCCCAGCGCGTTCCTGTTCCAGGCGCCGTCCACCCGGGCGGCCGCCTTCGCCCGCTTCCTCGACCGGCGGTGACCGCCGCCGAGCTGCTCGTCGGCGAGGACCTGATCCTCACCGACGACTTTAGGCCGCTTCGCGCGCGCGAAACGCCCGGCGGTAGCCCGCTGGGGAGACCCCCATCGCGCGGGCGAAGTGGCGGCGGAAGGCTGCCGGGCTGGGGATGCCGACCTGGTCGCCGACGTGCTCGACCGCCAGGTCGGAGCCCTCCAGCAGGGCGAGCGACGCGCGGACGCGCTGGTCCAGCAGCCAGCGGGTCGGGCTCGTGCCCGTCGCGCGGCGGAAGTGCCGCGTGAACGAGCGCGGCGAGAGGTGCGCCTGGGCGGCGAGCTGCTCCAAGGGGAGCGGCTGCGCGATGCGCTCCAGCGCCCAGTCCATCGTGCGCGCGATCGCGTCCTCGCCCGCGCCGCGGCCGGCGGCCATCGGCTGCTCGATGAACTGCGCCTGGCCGCCCTCGCGGTGCGGCGCGACGACGAGCCGCCGCGCGACGTGGTTGGCGATCTCCGCCCCGTGGTCGCGCCGGACGAGGTGCAGGCAGAGGTCGATCCCAGCCGCGCTGCCCGCCGACGTGAGGACGTCGCCGTCGTCGACGTAGAGCACCTCGGGGTCGACGCGCACGCGCGGGTGGCGCTCCTGCAGCGTCGCGGCGTAGCGCCAGTGGGTCGCGGCGGCGCGGTCGTCGAGCAGGCCGGCGGCGGCCAGGGCGAACGCGCCCGAGCAGATCGAGACGATCCGCGCGCCGCGCGCGTGGGCGTCGCGCAGGGCGTCGACGAGCGGTGGGGACACCGGGCGGTCGACCGGCTGACCGGGGACGATCACCGTGTCGGCGCGGGCGAGGACGTCGAGCCCGTGGCTCGCCTGCAGCACGAACCCGCCGACCGCGGCCAGGGGCGCCGCGGGGACCTCGGCGCACACGTCCAGCGAGTACCACCCGCGGGTGCGCTCGTCCAGCTCGGGCCGGGCGAGGCCGAACACCTCGACGACGACGCCGAGCTCGAACGGCGCCATCCCGTCGTAGGCGAGAACCGCCACGCGATGGGTGTGAGGAGCGGCGGCGGCGCGGTGCGCGGCGGTGCTCGGCGCGGGGCGCATTGGCCCGAATGTAGCGGACGTTGTCCTTCCGGCCACTGGTCGGCGGGCCCGGTGGGCATCACGCTGCGCACCATGAGCAACCCCTTCGCCGCCCGCCTGCAACATGAGACCGACGCCGCCGACGTCCATGCCGCGATGGAGATCGCCGGCCAGGGCGATCTCCCGTTCACGCTCGTCGACGCCCGCTCCCGCGCCGCCTACGACCGCGGCCACCTCCCCGGCGCCGTCAGCGCCCATGACGCGCTCCCGGACGGCCCGCTGGTCGCCTACTGCTGGTCGCCGGGCTGCAACGGGGCGACCCGCCTGGCCGCCCGCCTGTTCGACGAGGGCCGCGACGTCAAGGAGATGATCGGCGGGTTCGAGTACTGGATCCGCGAGGGCTTCGCGATCGACGGGACGGTCGGCGGCGACCGCCTCGTCGGGCTCTAGGTCGCGCGTCGGGTGTCGCGGGCAGCGCGACCTCGCTCGAAATCCCCGCAAGAGAGACGATCATGCGGCGACGTAAGCTCACCGCGTGACCAGCGGTGAGCGACGAGAGCTTCCGACCGAGAACCTCGACGCCCTGGTCGAGGTGCTCGACGACATCCGCGGGCATCCGTCGCGCTCGAGGGCCGAGATCGTGCGCTCGCGCGGGCTCAGCCGCGCGGTCGTCGCCCAGCGCGTGCAGGAGCTGCTGGATCGCGGCCTCGTGGAGCTCGGCGATGCCGGGCCCTCCACCGGCGGACGGGCGCCGCGGCTGCTGCGCTTCCGCCGCGACGCCGGCCACCTGCTCGTCGCCGACCTCGGCGCGACGAGCATCGACGTCGCGCTCGCCGACCTCGCCGGCCAGGTGCTCGTGCACGTGGAGGAGCCGGCTGACATCGGCGACGGGCCGGACGCCGTGCTGGGGCGCGTCACCGAGCTCTTCCACGAGCTGCTGGCCGGCACGCCGCGGCTGACCTCCCAGCTGTGGGGCGTCGGCATCGGCGTTCCGGGCCCCGTCGAGTTCGACAGTGGCCGCGCGGTGGCGCCGCCGATCATGCCGGGCTGGGACGACTTCCCCGTCAGCGACTACTTCCGCGAGCGGTTCGGCGTTCCGGTGTGGGTGGACAACGACGTGAACGTGATGGCCCTCGGGGAGCTGCGCGCCGGCGTGGCCCGCGGTCACGACAACGTCCTGTTCGTGAAGATGGGCACCGGCGTCGGCGCGGGTCTGGTCGTCGACGGCCGGCTGCATCGCGGCTCGCAGGGCAGCGCCGGCGACGTCGGGCACATCCGCGTCACCGACGATCCCAGCGTGGTCTGTCGCTGCGGCAAGATCGGCTGCCTGGAGGCGATCGCCGGTGGGGCCGCGCTGGCGCGCGACGGCCGC
>JAOPZL010000013.1 GCA_025964175.1 Solirubrobacterales bacterium | reverse complement strand
TGACTCCAGCTCCGTGTCGGTGGCGGCGAGCATCTCGTCGAACCCGCCGAATTCCGTCACGATCTGCTGGACGACCAGCTTCGGCAGACGAGGGATCTTGCCCAGGATCCGGTACCCACGCGGGGCCACCGGATAGTCAAGTGTGTTGAGTTTGCGGTCATAGCCCACGAGCTCGGCCAGGCGGCCGAAGTCCAGGAGGTCCTGGTGGGGCAGACGGCCGATCTGGTCCAGCGCGGCGGCGAACGCCTCGTCGGAGTCCTCGGCCAGGTAGTCGTGCACGAGCGCGGCCTTGTCGGCTGCCGTGCCGACCATGGTCTCCTCGAGCTGCATCTCGATCAGGCGCCCCTCGGTGCCCAGCTCGACGATGTAGCGCTCGATCTCGACGGCCATGCGCGTCACGAGCTCGGAGCGCTGGAGCACCGTGAGCACGTCGTGGAGGGTTGCGCCGCCCTCGAACTCCAGGGCGGTCAGGCGGGTGGAGACCTGATCGAGCCGGGTGCGGTACTTGTCGAGGGTGGCCAGCGCCTGGTTGGCCTTGGCCAGCACGACGGGGATGTCCTCGAGGATGTACTTCGCGCCGTCGACGTAGAGCGAGACGACCTCGCGGCGCTTGGAGATGGCGATGACCAGCGCGTCGGTCTGCTTGGAGACGCGCTCGGCCGTGCGGTGGCGCGTGCCGGTCTCCAGCGAGAGGATCGTCGGATCGGGGATCAGCTGCACGTTGGCCATGGCGATCTTCGTCGCGTTGGCGTTGCAGACGATGCCGCCGTCCATCTTCGCGACCTGGTAGATCAGGGATGGGGTGTAGTCGACCTCGAGCTTGATACCGCCCGAGAAGAGGAAGCTCAGCTCGTCGGGCTCGCCGACGACGATGAGCGCGCCCGTGTCAGCATGGAGGATGTTGTCGATCCCCTCACGCAGCGCGGTACCCGGAGCGACCATCTCGAGAGACTTGACGAGCCGGGGCTCTTGACGTGCTTCGAGCTCGTTGAGCTCTTCCCCGGATCTCGACGACATGCCCTATTTATTCTAGCGGTCTTTCGACCTCTGTTTTTGCCTGCAAATCAGCACTTTGCTATGCGGATCGCCGCAAGCCGGTCTGAATCGGCCGCGCGGGATCGGCGCTCCACTGCGACCAGGAGCCCGGAAACAGCCGCCCCGGCCCGAGTCCCGCGGCCTCGTGGGCGATCAGCAGATGGCACGCGGAGACGCCCGAGCCGCAGTACGCGATGACCGGCTCGTCGCCGAAGCGCGCGCGCAGACGCTCGGGATCGAGGAAGCGGCCGTCCTGCGCGAGGCTGCCGGCGAACGGGACGCTGCGTGCACCCGGGATGTGGCCGGCACGCGGATCGATCGGCTCGACCTCCCCGGCGTAGCGCTCCGCCGCGCGGGCGTCGAGCAGGGGTGCGGTCGTCGTCGCGACCTCGTCGATGCCGGCGAGGACGCTCGGGGGCCAGTCACGCGGGGCGCGCGACGCCGGCGCGAGCGCGCCGGCCGGCGCACCACGCTCCAGCTCCCCCGCCCACGCCTGCAGGCCGCCGTCCAGCAGCGCGGCCGGTTGCCCGAGGCGCCGCAGCATCCAGACGAGGCGCGCGGCGCTGAGGCCGCCCGCGTCGTCGTAGGCGACGACCGTCGCGGCATCGTCGATGCCGAGCGCGCCGAGCTCCTGCGCGAAGCGCTGCGCCGACGGCAGCGGATGGCGGCCCCGCTCGGGCGACGGCGGGTCGGCGAGCGCGCGATCGAGGTCGACGAAGATCGCTCCCGCCACGTGGCCCGCCGCGTAGGCGTCGCGGCCCGACCGTCCGTCGAGGTACCAGCGCACGTCGGCGACGAGGACGTCATCGCGGTGCTCGGCGAGCCAGCCGGCCGAGACGATCGGGGCGACGGCGTCCACCTCAGAAGTCCCCGCCGCCACCGAAGTCCCCGCCGCCCCCGAAGTCGCCCCCTCCGCCGAAGTCGCCGCCGCCCCCGCCGCCACCGTCGCCGTCGCCCCAGCCCGACCCCGAGTCGCCGTACCCGTAGGCGGGCGACGCACCCCAGCCGCCCAGCAGCGAGCCCGCGAGGAGGCCGGTGAGCAGCCCCGTGCCGCCGAAGCCGCCGTAGAAGCCGCCCGCGTACGGGCCGTAGTAGGCCGGCGCCTGCCAGTAGGGGACCCGGCCGCCGCCCGCGAGCTCGATCTCCCGGGCGTGCGGGTCGTCGCCGCGCTCGATGCGCTCGGCGTCGGCCGCGCACGCGGGCACGAGGCGGGGCTCACCGAAGTCGGGCGACCACTCCACGTCCCGCGCCGAGGGTCCGTGGCGCGGGTTGAAGAAGCACGGCGCGCGGTGCTCGGGCGGCTCGCGATCCTCCAGCCGCGCCTTTGCCACCTCCATCGCGTAGCGGCCCTCCTCCAGCGTCTGCCCGATCGGGGCGAAGTCGTCGGGCCCCTTGGCGCGCTTGAGCGCGTCGTTGCCCTGCTCGAACGCCTGCAGCGCCTTGGCGTACTGCTCCTTGGCGCGCGGATCGACGTCGCGCAGCTCGACGTCGATGTCGAGCGCCCGGATGTCGTCGGCGAGCGCGATGAGGTCGCCGTCGGCGATGCGGCGCAGCTCCTCCGTCTGCGCGGCGCGCACCGCGCGCCGCCGGCGCGAGGACCAGAGGAGGAAGCCGCCGCCGATCACGAGCAGCCCGGGGATCACGAAGATCGCCCACAGCGGCGTGCCGCCGGCCGGCTTGCCGCCGTTGGCCCGCGCGTCCTTCACGCGCCGGACGTAGTCGAGGATGATCGCGTTGCCGTCCGGGCTCTTGGACTGCAGCGCCAGGTGCGCCAGCTTCAGCGAGGTGCCCTTCGCCAGACCGGACCCCTCGATCGTCTGCCCGCCGGAGAACGTCCGGCCGGCGGGACCGGCGGTGATCGCGAAGACGCCGGGGCGCTGCAGCTCGTCGGCGAGCTGGCGGCCGAGGACGTCCGGGTCGCCGGCACCGGGCGGGAACGCGGCCACGAACATGCTCCCGCCGGCGTTGCGGACCTGCGTGGCGATGTTCGCGGCCTGCGCGGGCGTGATTCCGGCGCCGTTGTCGGGCGCGACGTAGACCGAGGTGTTCGCAAGGGCCTTCGCGGCGGTCCGCACGGCCGGGGAGATCGCCCGCGCGGTCGTGGTCTGGGCGTGCGCGGCGACGGGCGTGAGCAGGAAGAGGAGGAGAGCGGTGATCAGGAGGCGGAGGCGCATCTTCCGATGAGCTTCCCAGATACGGGCACACTTCCCTCCATGAGCCTCACCACCGGCCACGGCCCGCTGGCCCGCGACGCGGCGGACCGCAACTTCGTCATCGACGGCCCGAAGCACAGCATCCACTTCGAGCCGCACCCGCGTCGCGTCCGCGCCGAGCTCGACGGGCGCACGGTGCTCGACACCCGCGACGGGTTCCTCCTGCACGAGACGGGGATCCGCCCCGTCCTCTACATCCCGATCGGCGACGTGGACCAGGCGCTTCTGGAGCGCACCGACCACGTGACGCACTGCCCGTTCAAGGGCGACGCGTCGTACTGGTCGGTGCGGGTGGGCGAGCGCGTCGCCGAGAACGCGGTGTGGGGCTACGAGACCCCCACCGACACGGCACCCTGGCTGAAGGGCTACGTCGCGCTGTACTGGGACCGGATGGACCGGTGGCTGGAGGAGGACGAGGAGGTCCATGGCCAGCTGCGCGACCCCTATCACCGCGTCGACGTGCGCCGCTCCAGCCGCCCGGTCGAGATCGGGCTGCGCGACGGCGGCCAGCTCGTCGCCCGGGACGAGAACCCGCTGCTGCTGTTCGAGACCGGCATCGTGACCCGGGCCTACCTGCCGCCGGCCCTGCTGACGCTCGAGCCCTCGCAGAAGCGGACGATCTGCCCCTACAAGGGCACCGCGACGTACTGGTCGGTGCGCGCCGGAGACGAGCTGCTCGCCGACGCCGCATGGTCCTACGACGACCCGCTCCCGGGAATGGAGCCGATCGCGGGCCTCGTCTGCGTCGATCACGAGCAGCTCGAGGTGCGGATCGCCTAAGCCGCGTGCTGCGCCGCCTC
>JAOPZL010000344.1 GCA_025964175.1 Solirubrobacterales bacterium | reverse complement strand
GGCCGCCGCCTACCGCACCCGCGCGCGGCTGTCGCTGTCGGCCCTCGTGCCGCGTCGGGCGGACCTGTCGACGGTGGCCAACCTGCGCGCCGCCCGGCGTGCCGACGCCATGCCGTCGTAGTACAGGGCCCGGGCCGGCGTTCGCTTGAGCCGGCGGCGCGAGACGACGGTCGCGACGCGCGCCTGCGCGGTGAGGCGCCCCCGCCGGGTCGTCGCGAGGCCGATCGCCTCATGGAGCGGCTCGCAGCGGTCGGCGAGGGCGAGCTTGTACTGCTCCGCGCCGCCGAGGAACTCGACACGGCGGATGCCCTCGGCCGCGGCCGCCGCGAGCGCGTGCAGCGTCGTCAGCCGACCCGGCGCCAAGTGCTCGAACTCGGGGTCGAACGCGAGCTCGTGGAACGTGGCCGTCCCGTCCAGCAGGAGGAGGCAGTTGCAGGCGATGGGCCGGCCATCGACCCGCAGGAGCGTGATCTGCGGCACGCCGAGCACGGCGAGCGCGGCGAATGCCTCGCGGCGGAAGCACTGCCCGGTCGCCGTCGCGAAGCCGGACGGCTCGGGACGGTCGTTCCATCGGGCGGCGTGCACGTGGAACGCCGCCTCGAGCGCCGGGCGCAGCTCGGCCGCGGTCCGGGCCACGGTGAACTCGACGCAACCGAGCTCGGCCAGCCGTCTGAGGGCGCGCCGGTGCTCGCGGCGCCCATGCGCCGAGGTCCGCGCCCGGTAGACCGCCTCCCAGCCCGCCTCGAGGTCGATGACCGGCGCCTCGACGCGCCGGACGACGACGAGCTCGTGCGGTGCGACCGCCGACGCCAGGCGGCTGTGCCCGGGGACGCCGAACACGTCCACGAGGTCGCAGGCCGAGCGCCGAGCCGCGTCGGCCAGCCGGAGGGGCACGTCGGGTCCCGCCGCCGGGTGCAGCAGCAGGTCGGCGGGCCCGGCCGCGTCGTCTGCGAGGACGCGCGCGACCCGCACGCCGTGACGGCGGCGGATGAACAGGGGCAACGCGCCCTCCAGCCGGTCGCCGCGGCGCACGACGTGAACCGCGAGCGTCGCGCCTGCGCCGTAGTGCCGCCACCAGGCGTCCAGCCAGCCGTGCAGCAGGAACGGGCTCGGGCGCGCCATCGCGCGGACGAGTCGGTCCCAGTCGTCGCCGAGAGCGGCGAAGCGTTCGGGGTCTGAGATGGTCTCGACGGTGAGCGGCGCTGGCGCGATGCCCTCGACCGCGGTAGCGTCTCCCTGCAGGAGGAGGTTTCGCTGAGCGCCTTCCCGGTCAACCGCGCGTCCGTCGGCTTGCGTACCGCGAGCCGCCTCGGCGTGATCGAGGGCATGGTCGCGCTGGGGTTCCTCCTGCTGGGCGTCGTGCGCGTGGAGCCCTCGCCCGCGGATGCGCTGCTCGGTGTGGTGATCGCCGGCGGCATCGCCGGCGGCCGCTTCGACCTGCGGCGCGTGCCGAGCCCGGTGCTCGTGACGCTGATCGTGCTGATCGCGTTGAACCTGCTCTCCGCGGGCGAGGCGATCGACCTCGGCATCGCCATGCGGTTCTTCGCGATCACGCTGTACCTCATGGTCTTCGCGATCTGGCTGACGACCTACCTCACCACCGCCCGGCGGATGCGGATCGTGGTCGGTGCCTACGTCGTCGGTGCCGTCGCCGGAGCGGCCCTGTCGCTGCTCGCGTTCGTCGTGCCGTACCCCGGGCACGAGGCGCTGCTCGGTGAGGGCGCCACCCGCGCCCAGGGGCTGTTCAAGGACCCGAACGTCTTCGGGCCGTTCCTCGTCCCCGCCGCTGCGATCCTCGTCGAGGAGTCGCTGCGGCCCCGGCTCCTGGGCCTGCGCCGGCGAACCGCCGCCATGGGCCTCGCGGTCCTGGCGCTCGGCATCCTGTTCGCCTACTCGCGCGCGGGCTGGCTGAACCTCGCCGTCGCGCTGGCCGTGATGCTGCTCGTGATCGCGCTGCGCGCCGACGCCGGCCGCAGCCTGGCGGTCGGGGTGGCGCTGGTCATCGCGCTCGCCGGCGTCTGCGCCGCGACGGTCGCGCTGACCGGCTCCAGCGCCTTGCTGGAACATCGGGCCCGCGCCCAGTCCTACGACGTCGGGCGGTTCGCCGCCCAGCGCAGCGGGGCCCGCCTCGCCGAGGCGCACCCGCTCGGCATCGGCCCGGGGCAGTTCGAGCTCGTCGAGCCGATCTCGGCCCACAGCGTGTACGTCCGGGTGCTCGCCGAGCAGGGCGGCCTGGGGCTGGCGGCGCTCGTCGCCCTGTTCGGCGGCACGCTGCTGCTCGCCGCCCGCAACGTCGGCGTCGGCCGCGACGCCTACGGCGTCGGCTCCGCCGCGCTCCTGGGCGCCTGGTGCGGGCTGCTGGTCAACGGCGCGTTCGTCGACACGCTCCACTGGCGCCACCTGTGGTTCGTCGCCGCGCTCATCTGGGTGGCGGCCACGGTCCCGCGTCGGGCTGACTGAGGCCCGGCGCATCCGGTGCGCGCGCATCCGGGCAGCGAGCACGGCGGGCCCAGACCCGTAGCCGACGTAGAAGGCGGCACCGGTGAGCAGCCGACGGGACGTGGGCGTCAGCGGCAGCGCGTCGAGCGCCGGCAGCGCGACCTTCAGCAGCGCGGGCGCTGGCGACGCTCGCCGATGGCGTCGGCGTTGCGCGAACAACGACGGATGGCGCGCCCGCAGCTGCGCGACGTGCTCGGCGTACTGCGGCGTGGAAGCCGAGAGGCGGCCACGCGGCCCCACGCGGCAGCGCACGACGACAGCGTCCAGGCCGACGCCGCTCCAGCCATGCTCGGCCAGTGCCATCCAGAGGTCCCAGTCCTCGTAGCCGTCGACGAGCTGCCAGCCGCCGGCGGCAAGCACGGCGTCCCGTCGGTACAGCGCCGTGAGGGGAAGGGGATTGCGGTAGATCAGCTGCCATGGGTCCAGCGAGGGGATGATGCGCTGGACGAAGTCGACCGCGCCGAAGTGGCGGGCGTTGCCCCAGGCCGCCACGGCCTCCGGGTGGCGCTCGAGCGCCCCGCGCAGGAGTGCCAGCGCGCCGGGCGTCATCTGGTCGTCGGCGTCCAGCGGCAGCACGTAGCGGGCGCCTGTGGCACGTAGGCCGGCCATGCGCGCCGCTGCCGGGCCCTGGTTGGACTGGCGCAGCATGCGGGCGCCGCGCCGGGCCACCCGCGCGGTGGCGGCGATCGTCGCGGGATCCGTGGACCCGTCGTCGACGACGATGATCTCGAGCGGCTCATCCTGCGCCTGCACCGAGGCGACGGCCTCCTCGAGGGTCGCTCCGTCGTCGTGGCACGGGATGACGACGGCGATCGGCTCAGCGGTCGTCGGCGAGGACATAGGCAATCGTCTCCTGTCGCATGACGGGTTCCCGGTGGAAGAAGGGGGTGGCCAGCGTCTCGCACAGGATCAGGAGGTCCAGGCCCAGCGACCGATGCTTGACGTAGTAGAGGTCGTGACAGAGCTTCCACGCGGATCCGATGTCGGACCCGGCGTAGCCGCAGCGGATCTGGGCCCATCCCGTGACGCCCGGTCGGATGAGATGGCGGCGCTGGTAGAAGGGCAGCATCCGTTCCAGGCGGTCGACGAACTCCGGTTGTTCGGGGCGCGGACCGACCAGGCTCATCTCGCCGCGGATCACGTTGACCAGCTGCGGCAGCTCGTCGAGGTGGCTGCGGCGCAGGAACACGCCGACCCGGGTGACCCGCGGATCGTCGAGCGAGGCCCATTGTGCGGAGCGGTCCGCGCCGACGTGCATCGTGCGCAGCTTGTGCAGGCGGAACGGCCGCCCGCCCTCGCCGACCCGCACCTGCATGAACAGGCCCGGCCCGCTGTCGCGGCGCACGAGCACGACGAGGACGAGCAGCAGCGGCAGCGTGAGGAGCAGCAGAACGATCGAGGCGACGAGGTCGAACGCGCACTTCAACGGCCGTGCGGGCACGCGTGCGTGCGGCGATGCCAGACACTGGAACCACGCTGCGTTGATGTCCGCCGTCGGGACGTGCCCGAAGACCTCCTCGATGAGCGCCGCGAGCTCGACCAGCCGCACGGGCAGCGCGAGGCACGAATCGGTGAGCTGCTCGAAGACCGCCAGGCGCGGTGCCTCTGCCCCCATGGCGAGGACGTCGATGTCGTTGTCGGCGACGATGCGACCGAGCTCCGACAGCCAGCCCAGGGCCGGCGGCGCCGGGGATGCCGGCTCGGCCCCCGGCGGGCTGTCGGCCGGCGGCTCGCCCGGGCAGCGCACTCGGCCCACGAGCGCATACTGGGTGGAGCCGCCGGCCTCGAGCGCCCGAGCCAGTCGGGCGGCGCTGCAGCCCGGACCGATGAACGCGATCCGTACGCTGCCGGGTGCCGGCCCACGGATCGCCGGGACCCACGGCCGGGACACGAACACGCCTGCGCAGCCTGCGGCCAGGAGGGCGAGCGGGCCCGCGTGGGGACGGCCCGTCAGCAGCTCGATCGCCCCGAGCAGGGCCAAGCCGAGCGCGGGCCCCACCAGCCAGTACACCCGCCGCATCAGCGGCAGCAGCGCCGCCTGGGGTGCGACGCGTCGCGCGAACGCGGCCCCGGAGACGAGCGCGCCGCCGCCGAGCAGGGAGGTGCGGACCGGGTCGCCGGTGTGCACCACGACGTCCAGGACGATCGCGCCTGCGAGCGGGCCGAGCACCAGGTCTCGCCGGAGGTCCAGCGCCCGCCACCACCGCCGGGCGCGACCGGGGCGTAGGGCCCGCACGCCGACGGTTCGTGCCAGCCGGGGTCGCCTTGGCGGCGTCGAGCGCGTGAATGCGTCCACGGGCGCGACCGTACGGGGGGCACATTGGACGACCGTGGTCGGGGCCGTTGGTTCCGGGTTTGCGGCCTCAGAGATCGGCGGAGCCGTCAGCGTGGGCGGGCTCGACCGAGCCCCCGTTGTGCGACCTCGAGGCGCGGCCGCGGGCGGAGGGAGCGATCGCGCCGGCGAAGTCGTCGGCGTCGACGTCCGTGATCTGGTCGGGTGCGCACGTGATCACGAGCCCGAGCCCGTGCAGCCCCAGGACGTCGAGCATCCGCCGCGCAGCTCGGCCGTCCGTCGCAGACGCGCGGCCGAGGCGCAGGACGAGGATCGCGCTGCTGCTGCGCAGGGCCAGTCGCCGCAGCTCGTCGCCGTCTGCGGTGGGCGCGGCGACGACGACGTAGCGCTCGTCGGAGTCGCTGATGCGCTCGAGCGCGGCATCGACCGCGCTGGTCCGCGCGCTCGCCGCGTCCCCCCTGCGCCGCCTGCCGTCCCGCTCGCCCGCATCATGCGAGCGCGGGAACACCAGGCCCGTGGGCTGACCACCCGCGCGCAACGATCGCGCCAGGGCGGCCGCCACCGGCAGTGCGTCGGCCTGACCGGGGGGCTCGCACACGAGCACGATCCGCTGCCTCCGTGGCGGCAGGGCGAGACGCACCGACCTGCCCAGGGCCGTCTCCTCGACGGTCTGCGGCGGCGCGCTGCCGCGGCGACGGACGAGCGACCGGCGGCCGCGGACGCGCGTCGGCCGGTGGCCATGGAGGCGCCGCGGCAGCAGCCACACGCGTTCCCAGACCGTCCGCGGCGGCGGATCGGGCAGCGCCGCCAGCAGCGGCAGCCCACTGCTGGCGCTGAGCTGCCGGGCGTCGGCGTGCGGCGGCCGTCGGCGGTCACGGGCGAGCGCGAGCAGGAGGGCGAGCAGCAGGCCGGCGGCCACCCCCAGCGCCCCCGAACGCAGCACGTGTCGTCCGGCGCGGCTGCTCGGGACCTGGGCGGCCTCGACGACCTGCAGGCCCGGACCGGCGGAGGCCTCCTCGACGACGAGACGCCCGATGCGCCTGCGCAGCGCGCGCGCGGTGTCCCGGCCGGCGGGATCGGCGGGCAGGCGGCCGATCTGGGCGGCGAGCTGCTGCCGTGTGGCGCCGAGTGCCTGGCGCTGCATGCGCAGGCGCTGGGTCAACAGCGCGGCGGCGATCGCGTTGGCGATTCGCGGCGCGCGGGCGGCGTTCGCGTCGGTGGCCATGACGTCGAGCAGCCTGGCGTCCGGATCGATGGTGGCCGAGACCTTGCCGGAGATGGATGTCGCCGTCTCGCCCGGGACGCGTCGCGCCGCGTCGGCGAGCACGGCCGGCGACTTGACCAGCACCCGGTCGATCGCCAGCCGCTGCTCGACGGAGGCGGGGTCGACGGCGGCGCCGCCGCCGGGGGCGTCGGCGATTCGGGCGACCGCGTGGTACGGAGTCGCCGACAACAGTGCCACGACGACCGTCGCGGCGGTGACGAGGGCGACCGTGAGCGTGACGAGCAGGCGGTTGCGTCGCAGCACTTCCAGGATTCGCGTCAGGTCCAGCGGTGGGTCGCCGAATGGTTCGGTGGCGACCGGCGCCGGGGGCGCGCCGTTGGGTGCGGGAGACCGCTCGATCATCGATCCAGGCGTCGAGGTTCGGCAACGTACGCGGGCCGCGTTAGTTTGCGGTTTCGGCGTTGATTCACCGTTTGCGGACCTGTCGCTGGATGCCCGGCGCTGCCACAGTACGTTCAGGCGCTGCGTCTCGCGCGCAGCGGGAAAGGGACCCGATCACGGCCGGGCATCCGGACGACGTCTGGTCCGAAGCCGGATCCGGAGATGTGGATGGAGGCGAGGACCCGACGGTGCAGCCGACACCTGCGATGAGGACCGACGGTGTGGTGATCGTCGAGCCTCGGCTCGGCGTGCTTTGGTGGAGCGCCGGCATCGAGTCGGTTCTGGCATCCGAGGGGGTGGCGTGGCGCCGCGGAATGCCCTGCTGTGAGGCGCTGGGCTGCGCCAGGAACACGTCCGAGGATGAGCCGCGCTGCTTGACCCGTCTCGCGCTCGCCAAGCCCGAGGGCCTGGATCCACGCCCGTGGCGCGGCGGGTCGGGTCCCACGCCGGCCACTGGGAGCCTGCACGCCCGGCCCGTCCGCACCGACGGCACCTACGTCGTGGTGTTCGAGCTGCGCGACCTCGTGACCGTGCAGGCTCCCGTCCAGACGTCGATGGCGATGGCGCTCGCCGCGGTCGAGGTCACGGCCCTCGGCCGCCTCTCCGTCCGCGTCCGCGGCGAGCCGCTCGACGGCGACTGGCAGCACCGGCGCCCCGGCGAGGTGTTCCGCTACCTGCTCGCGTCACGCACCGCGCCCGCGCCCTCCGAGGCGATCGCGAGCGCGCTGTGGCCTGACCGCGGCCCGTCGGCGGTGGCCAACGTCCGCTACTGCGTCTTCAAGCTGCGTCAGCAGCTGGGTGGGCGTGGGGACCCGGGCGGGTCGCCGATCATCCATGGGGCGGCCGGCTATCGGCTGGACCCTCGCCGGCTCAAGCTCGACGTCGACCTGTTCGAGCGCCAGGCCACGACCGGCCTCGCCGCGCACCGACGCGGGGAGCGGGAGGCGGCCGAGACACCCCTGACGCAGGCGCTGTCGCTGTATCGCGGCGACTTCCTGGCCGAGGACCCCTACGTCGACTGGGCCTTCAACGAGCGCGAGTACCTGCGGTCGCTCGCGGGCCGGACGCTGGCCGCGACGGCGGAGATCGCGCTCGCCGACGGCCGTTTGGAGGTCGCGGCCGACCGCCTGCAGCGGCTCGCCCGGCTCGAGCCCTTCGACTCCCGCGTGCATCAGATGCTCATCGAGGTCTGTCTGCGGCGCGGCCGGCGCACGGAGGCGGTCCGCCACTACAGCGCCCTGCGCACGAGGCTGCAGCGTGCGTTCGGCGAGCAGCCCGACTTCGACCTGGCTCGGCTGGCCGCGCGCATCACCGGCGATGGTGCCGCCACTGGCGCGCTGGCCAACGCCGGCTCGCCCGGTGCGGGCGACGCGCCCTTGACCTCTATGGGCCCGTGACGTCGCGGAGGGCCTGACGCGCGGCGCCGCTGTGCGGCGCAACCGAAGGTCTCAGAGCTCGAGGAATTGTGCCTCGCGGCTTCCGGGAGGGGGCCTTCGCTGCGATGCTTGCGTGGCAACGCTGCTTTCGAGATGACCCGTGAGGTGATGCCATGCGACCGCCGGTGCCGCCGTTCACCGAGGAGACCGCCCGCCAGAAGGTCCAGGCGGCGGAGGACGCCTGGAACAGTCAGGACCCCGAGCGGGTAGCCGCCGCCTACACCGAGGACTCGCACTGGCGCAACCGGGACGAGTTCTTCGTCGGGCGCCATGCGATCGTGGAGTTCCTCCGGCAGAAGTGGGACCGCGAGCTCGACTACGCGCTTCGCAAGGACCTCTGGGCGTTCACCGCCGACCGGATCGCTGTGCGCTTCCAGTACGAGAGCCGCGATGACTCGGGCCGGTGGTGGCGCAGCTACGGCAACGAGCAGTGGGAGTTCGACGACCAGGGCTACATGCGCCGCCGCGAGGCCAGCATCAACGACGTGCTCATCGACGAGACAGAGCGACGCATCTTCGGGCCGCGCCCCGAATCCGAGCGCGGGGTGCCGCTGCCCATCGCATGACGCGGTGCGCCGTGCTCGGACTCCGGGCGCGGCCCGAAGATGCGGCGG
>JAOPZL010000401.1 GCA_025964175.1 Solirubrobacterales bacterium | reverse complement strand
GCCGCTGCTCGCCGGCGAGCGCGTCACGGGCGCGCTGCGGGCTGAGCGCTCGATGGCGAGCGCCGCCCACGACACCCGCGAGGCGTGGCTGCTCATCGGCGGCCTGGGCGCCGGCGTGATCGTCCTCGCGGCCCTGGCCGCGCTGGTCATCGGCCGCCGGTTGGCGCGCCCGCTGGAGCGGCTGGCCCCTGCGGCGCAGCGGCTCGGCGACGGCGACTTCAGCGCGCGCGCTCCCCGGGCGGGGATCGCCGAGGTCGACGCGGTGGCCGCGGCGCTGGACGCCACCGCCCATCGGCTGGACCAGCTGCTGGCCCGCGAGCGCGCGTTCAGCGCCGACGCCTCCCATCAGCTGCGCACGCCGCTCGCCGCGCTGCGCCTGGAGCTCGAGGCGATCGAGCTGCAGGGCGGACCGCGGCCCGAGCTCGACGCGGCGCTGTCGCAGGTGCAGCGGCTGCAGGAGACGATCGACACGCTGCTCGCCGTCGCCCGTGACGCGGACCGCGACGGCGGCGCGAACACCGACCTGGCCGCGCTGCTGGAGCAGGCCCAGGAGCGCTGGCACGGCCCGTTGGCCGCGGAGGGGCGGCCGCTGCGGACCGTGCAGCAGGCGCGCGACCCGATCGCCCGGGTGGCGCCCGGCGTCGCCCGCGAGATCGTGGACGTGCTCGTCGACAACGCGCGCCGCCACGGCCGCGGCGCGATCGTGCTGTCGGTGCGCGAGGTCGCGGGAGCGACGAGCGGCTCGCTGGCCCTCGACGTGCGCGACGACGGTGACGGCTTCGATGATGACGGGCCCGGGGCGGACGATCCGTTCGCGCGCCGGGCGGCGGGCGACGACGGCCACGGCATCGGCCTGGCGCTGGCGCGGTCGCTGGCCGAGGCCGAGGGAGCGCGCCTGTCGATCAGCGGGCGCGGCTCCCCGACGGTGCTGACGCTGCTCCTCGCGCGCGACCGCTGAGCATCGTGGTCGCAGCCGCGGTCAGCGCACCAGGCCGTTCTCGTAGGCGAAGATCACGGCCTGGACGCGGTCGCGGAGGTCCAGCTTGGAGAGGATGCGGCCGACGTGCGTCTTCACCGTCGCGTCGCTGACGACCAGCCGCCCGGCGATCTCGGCGTTGGACCGTCCGGCCGCGATCTCGAGCAGCACCTCGTGCTCGCGCTCGGTGAGCAGCTCCAGACGGGAATCGCGGGGCTCGGGCTCGGCCGAGGCGGAGGTGGCTGCGCCGCCGTCGGGCAGCCGCTGCGCGAACGCGTCCAGCAGCCGCCGCGTGACGCTGGGCGCGACCACGGCGTCGCCGCTGGCCACCGCGCGGATCGCGGAGAGCAGGTCGGCGGGAGGCGTGTCCTTGAGCAGGAAGCCGCTCGCTCCGGCGCGCAGCGCGGCGAAGGCGTACTCGTCGAGGTCGAAGGTCGTGAGGATGATGATCCGCGACGCGCTCCCGCTCTCGACGATCAGGCGCGTGGCCTGGACGCCGTCCATCTCGGGCATCCGCACGTCCATCAGGACGATGTCGGGGGCCAGTTCGCCGACCAGCGCGACCGCGTCGCGGCCGTCGCCGGCCTCGGCCAGGACGTCGAGATCGGCCTGTGAGTCCAGGACCATGCGAAAGCCGACGCGCAGCAGCTCCATGTCGTCGACGAGCAGGATCGAGATGCTCACGACGCGGCCTCGGCGGTCTGTGGGGCGTCGGCGCAGCCAGCGGTCTCGGTCGGCGCGGCGGCCAGCCGCAGCTCGGTCCGCACCCGCCAGCCGCCGCCGGGCGCGGCGCCGGCCTCCACGCGCCCGTCGTAGACCGCGGCCCGCTCGCGCATCCCGCGCAGCCCCGCGCCGTCGGCGGAGCCGGTCGGGGCCCGATGGCCGGTGTCGCGCACCTCGATGCGCAGCCGATCCGGCTGCCAGCCCAGCGAGACGGTCGCCCGGGCACCGGGGCCGGCGTGCTTGAGCGTGTTCGTCAGCGCCTCCTGCACGATCCGGTAGGCGGCGAGCTGCAGCCCGGCCGGAACCGCGGCGTGGGGGCGCCCATCGCGGACGCAGTCGACCGGCAGGCCGGCCGTGCGGACCTGCTCGACGAGCGGGTCGATCTGGGCGAGCCCGGGCTGCGGCGCGCGTTCGTCGGGCGCTGCGTCCTCGCGCAGGACGCCGAGCAGGCGGCGCATCTCGGTCAGCGCCTCGCGCCCGGTGTCCGCGGCGTTGCGCATCGCGGCCTCGGCCCGCTCGGGCTCCTCGGGCACCGCGTAGCTCGCGCCGTCGGCGAGCGCGATCATCACCGACAGGTTGTGGGCGACGATGTCGTGCATCTCGCGGGCGATGCGCGAGCGCTCCGCGGCCGCCGACAGGCGACCCTGCTGGTCGCGCTCGTGCTCCAGCCGTGCGGCGCGTTCGCGCAGGGAGGTCAGCAGCGCGCGGCGGTGGCGGACGTTGACGCCCATCGCGCCCGCCGCGACGGCGAGCGCGTTCAGGCCGACGAACGCGTTCAGCTCGACGTCGTCCGCCGCCCAGCGGGCGACGGCGATGACGATCCCGATCTCCAGGACCGCGGCGGCGGCGACGGTGACGCGCAGCGGCTGGGTCGCCGCGACGGTGTAGAAGGCGACCAGCAGCGCGGCGTCACCGAAGGCGCGCACGCCCGTCGTCCACTGCACGAACGCGGCGACGGCGATCACCGCGAACACGGGAGCCGGCCAGCGCCGCCGCAGGAACAGGGGCAGCGCGAGGCCGATGCTCCAGATGAACGCGGCGCCGTCCGGCGCGGAGTCCGGTCCGCGCGCGGCGAGGGCGCCGATCGCCGCGACGATCAGCAGGTCGACCGCCCACGGCGCTCTCGCGCCGAGGGCGGCCATGCGCGCCGGGACACGCTCCAGGGCGATCGTCACCGGGCTCACCGTAGTCGCAGCCCGGCCGTCGCGATCACGCGTCCCGGCGCCGGAGGCCGATCGCCGCCGCGACCAGCACGATCGCCGCGTACGCGCAGAACACGGCGAACCCGCCCCACGGGGACAGGTGATGGCTGTTCTCGAACGTGCTCGTCGTGATCGTGAACCCGGCGTTCAGGGGCAGGTACGGGTTCACCGAGTCGTTCACCGACGCGGGCAGCAGCGCCGTGATGCCGGGGAGCACGAACAGGACGAAGACGAAGAACGCGATGCCGCCCGCCGTGTTGCGGATCAGCGCGCCGATGCTCGTCGCCAACACGCCGAGCACGGTCAGGAAGAGGGCCGTTCCCACCACCGCGCGCAACGCGTGCGGATCGCCGATCGAGTGCTGCACGTGATGCTGGGTCACGATCGCCTGGACCGCGAAGAACGACACGGCGGTCGAGATCAGCATGAGCACGAACGTGACCGCGGAGAAGACCCCGATCTTGGCCCACAGGACGGGGAGGCGGTGGGGGACGGCCATGAAGCTCGAGCGGATCATCCCGGTCGAGTACTCCCCGGTGATGACCATCACGCCGAGCACCCCGATCGCGAGCTGCGCGAGGTGGTAGCCGCCCACGCCGACGTCGATCGAGTCGAACGTCAGGCGGTCGTGGGCGGGGAGGTGCGACCAGCGGTTCATCTGCACCGCGGCGATCGCGATCCCCAGCAGGCCCTGGGCGACGACGGCGGCCAGGAGCGACCAGCGCGTGGATCGCAGGCTCCACAGCTTGGTCCACTCCGAGCGCAGGACGTGCGCCTGGGTGACGCGCCCGCGGGCCGGTGCGGCGGTGGTCGTGCGCTGTGTGATGGCGGCGGTGCTCATGCGGCGCGCTCCAGTTCGATGGCCGACGGGGCGAAGGTCGACGCGTGGTAGTCGACGCTGTCGCCGGTGAGGCGCATGAAGGCGTCCTCCAGCGACGCGGTCCGCGGCGTGAGCTCGTACAGGACGATGCTCGCCCCCGCCGCGATCTCGCCGATGCGGTCGCTGCTCAGGCCCTGGATCTCCATGACGTCGCGTTCGCCGGCGCTGATCGTCACGCCCTCCCGCGCCAGCAGGTCGCGCAGGCGCCCGGCGTCGGGGGTGCGCACGTGCACGCCCGCCCCGTCGGAGGCCTGGGCGACGATCTCGGAGACGGTCGTGTCGGCGATCAGGCGGCCGCGGCCCACGACGATGAGGTGCTCGGCGGTCAGCGCCATCTCGCTCATCAGGTGCGAGGAGAGGAACACGGTGCGCCCGTCCGCGGCCAGGCTCTTGAGCAGGTTGCGGATCCAGAGGATGCCCTCGGGGTCGAGGCCGTTGGCGGGCTCGTCGAGGATCACCGTGGCGGGATCCCCGAGCAGGGCGGAGGCGATGCCCAGCCGCTGGCCCATGCCGAGCGAGAAGCCGCCGGCGCGCTTGCGGGCGACCGCCGACAGGCCGACGAGGTCGATGACCTCGTCGACGCGCGTGCGGGGGATCCCATGGGTCTGGGCCATGGCGAGCAGGTGGTTGTAGGCGGAGCGGCCGGTGTGGATCGCGCGCGCCTCGAGCATCGCGCCGATCTCGTGCAGCGGCGCTGCGAGATCCCGGTAGGCCTTGCCGTTGACCGTCGTGGTCCCGGACGTGGGGGCGTCCAGCCCCAGGATGATGCGCATCGTCGTGGACTTCCCGGCGCCGTTGGGGCCCAGGAAGCCGGTCACGATGCCGGGCTTGACGGTGAAGCTGAGGTCATCGACCGCAACCTTGTCCCCGTAGCGCTTGGTGACTGCTGAAACCTCGATCACGCCTGACGAAGCTACGGATGGGCGGCGGCGCCCACAACGGCCCGCGGGGTGATCTTCGGCGGGGCCGCGTCCGTCGCAGGTCGCAGGCCCGCTACGCCGCAGGTCGCACGGCGCCGCCGCACCCTGCGCGTCAGGCGGGCAGCGTGACGACGAAGGTCGCGCCCGCGCCGTTCTCGCCGAGCACGAGGTCGCCGCCGGCCGAGCGTGCCAGCCGGCGGGCCAGCGCGAGGCCCAGCCCGGCGCCGGAGTGGCGGTCCTGCCCGTCGCCCGCGGGACCCCGCGATCCGGGCTCGAACAGCTCCGTGCGCTGCCCGGGCGCGATCCCGGGGCCGTCGTCGCTGACGCTGACGCTGACGGTCGAGCCCGCGCGCTCGGCGGCGATCCGGATGCGGGAGCGGGCGTAGCGGCCGGCGTTGTCGATCAGGGGCGACAGGATCCGCTCCACGAGGTCGTGGTCGGCGCCGACGACGAGGCTCCGGTCGGCGGGGATCTCCAGCGTCACGCCACGGCGGTGCAGCGGATCGGTCCAGCCCATCTCGAGATCCTCGAGCGACTCGCCCAGCTCGCTGCGCCCCGGGGCGCTGGAGGCCTCGGCCCGCGCGGCGGCCATCAGGGTCTCCAGGAGGCGCTGCATCTGGGCGCTGCTGCGGCCGATCACCTCGTGGGCGGCGGCCAGCTCCTCG
>JAOPZL010000400.1 GCA_025964175.1 Solirubrobacterales bacterium | reverse complement strand
GGAGCGATCGGCCGGCGCGGGGCCGGCCGCGTGGCCGCGCCCGTGGCCCCGGTGGCCCCGCCGAGCGCGCTGCGGGTGGGCCTGGGCCGGTTGGAGGCGGCCGCGGCGCGGACCTTGTCACCGAGCTCGGTGACGAAGTTCGAGAGCGGCTCGCCCGTGGCGGGCTTGGCCACGAGGTCGAAGGCGCCCTCGGCCAGCGCGTCCACGGCACGAGCACCGTGGGCGGGCGAGAAGGCCGAGACGACGACGACCGGGACGTCGGTGAGACCGTCCCGCCCGCCCCGCTGCAGCGCGCGCAGGACGCCGATGCCGTCGAGTCCCGGCATGGCCAGGTCGAGGGTCATCGCCTCAGGGCGCAGACGCTGGCAGAGCTTGAGCGCCTCGTCGCCGTCGGCGGCCGCGCCGACCACCTCGAAGCCCTCGTTCTCGAGAGCGTGGGTTACGACGCGGCGCATCAGGCCGGAGTCGTCGGCGACGACGACCCGTGTTCGGGTGGAGACCGACATCAGCTGGGGAACCGAGTGGGGCGAGGGAGGAGGAGACGTCGCTTACGCGACGGCCTCGACCAGCTCTTCCTCGACCGCGCCGCCGAACAGGCCGACCGGGTCCAGCAGGATCACGAGGCGCTGCTCGATCTTGGCGATCGCCTCGATCGCGGGATCGCCCGCGGCCGGGACGGTGTCCAGCGCGTCGATGTCCACCGTGAGGACCTCCTCGACGTCGTCGACGATCACGCCGGCCATGTCGGCGCCGGTCTCGACGATGACGATCTTGGCGTGCTCGGGACGCTCGGCCGAGAGGCCGAGGCGCTCCGCGAGGTCGTACACGGGCACGATCTTGCCGCGGAGCGAGATGACGCCGCGGACCCACGCCTGGTCGGATGCGACCGAACGGGGCTCGGTCCAGCGGATGATCTCGTGGACCTGCGTGATGGGGAGTGCGTACTCCTCCTCGCCAAGCGAGAAGACGACGAGCTGACGGGTCGATTCAGTCGACATGGGGACACCTCTGAAGTTCTGGGGCGAGGGATGGCTGCCCCAGTTCAATCGGTCACCCACCGGCTGACTTGAGGTCTAAAGCCCTGGGCGGACGGGCCGACTACCGGATGGACTCGTCCCTCCCGAGTTCCTCCGAATTGATGCCATTCCCCTCCCTCAGCAGGGCCGCGACGGTGGCCCTCCCCCTCATCCTCACCTTCCCCGCGTCCGCGCTCGCCGCCCCCGGCAGCACGGCCACGACCGGTGAGACGACCCCGCTCAGCCTGCCCGCCCAGCCGAGCAAGCTGGACGTCGCCGGTTCCGGCAGCGGTGGTTCGCTCGTCCGCACCTTCGTTGGCCTGGCCATCGTGATCGCCGTGATCTACGGCATCGCGTGGGTCCTGCGCCAGATGAAGGCCTCGCGGGACGAGAAGTCGACCGGTCGCGGTCTCTCGTCGGCGGCCACGCTGCCGCTGGCGTCCGGGCGCTCGCTGCACCTCGTGCGCGCGGGCAGCGAGTTCGTGCTCGTCGGTGTCGCGGAGAACGCGGTCACCGCGCTGCGCACCTACAGCGAGCAGGAAGCCGAGGAGCTCGGGCTCATGCCCGACGACTCCCCGGGTGACGGCGCCCGGCTCACCGCCGTGGGCCGCGTGCGCGAGTTCCCCGAGCAGCTGTCGGGCTTCGCCTCGGCCCTGCGCGAGAAGACCAACGACCTTCGAGAGAAGACGGTGCGCAAGTGAACGGCTCCAACGCGGTCCAGATCCTCCTCCTGGTCGGCGGGCTCACGCTGCTCCCGGCGATGCTCTTCTGCGTCACCGGCTTTACCCGCATCCTCATCGTCCTGGGCTTCATCCGCACCGGCCTGGGCACGGCGTCCGCTCCGCCCAACCAGGTGCTGGTCGGCATCGCGACCTTCCTGACGATCTTCGTCATGGCGCCGACGTTCACGCAGATCAAGGACGTCGCCATCGACCCGCTGCTGAACAACAAGATCACGCAGACGCAGGCGTTCGAGCGCGGTCAGGTGCCGCTGCGCGCGTTCATGTTCAAGCAGACGCGCGAGAAGGACCTGGCGCTCTTCGTGAAGCTCGCGAAGATGAAGACGCCGCCCAGGACGCGCGCGGACGTCCCCACCTACGTGCTGATCCCGGCCTTCGTCATCTCCGAGCTGAAGACGGCGTTCCAGATCGGGTTCCTCATATTCCTGCCGTTCCTGGTGATCGACCTCGTCGTCAGCACCGTGCTGATGTCGGTGGGCATGGTGATGCTGCCACCGGTCTTCATCTCCCTGCCCTTCAAGATCCTGCTGTTCGTCCTCGTCGACGGCTGGGACCTGATCACGCAATCGCTCGTGCAGAGCTTCCAATAGCCATGGATCAAGACGTCGTCATCAGCCTGACCAACGCGGCGATGCAGCTCGCGTTGAAGGTGGCGCTGCCGCTCATGCTCGCCGGTCTGGCCGTGGGTCTGATCGTGTCGCTCTTCCAGGCGATCACGCAGATCCAGGAGCAGACCCTGTCGTTCATCCCGAAGATCATGGTCACCTTCGCGGTGCTGGTCATCGGGGGGCCGTGGATGCTCGGCCAGCTCACCGGCTACGCCATCGAGCTCTGGTCGTCCATTCCGTCCGTGATCGGGTGACCCGGTGGCCGAGTCGGCCGCCCAGGAGCTGCTCACGCGCTTCAGCGAGCAGCAGCTCGCCGGGTTCTTCCTCGTCCTGTGTCGCCTGACGCCGCTGTTCATCATGGCGCCGCTCTTCTCGAGCAAGCTCGTCCCGGCGCGCGTGCGCGGCATCATCGCCGTCGCGCTGGCGGTCGGCCTGTCGCCCGTCGTGGTCGGCACGGCCACGATCCCCACCGCCCCGGCCGAGCTCGGCGCGCTCATATTCAAGGAGCTGCTGATCGGCTTCGGCTTCACCTTCGTGATCGCCGCGCTGTTCGCCGCGGTGACCGTGGCCGGCACGTTCCTGGACACGCTCATCGGCTTCTCCTACGGCTCGCTGATCGACCCGATCAACGGCACGCAGACCACGGTCCTGAGCCAGTTCTACTCGATGCTGGCGATCCTGATCTTCATCGCCATCGGCGGTGATGCCTGGGTCATCGAGGGCATGGCCCGGACCTACGACGTCGTCGGGATCCTGCAGATGCCCGACCTGAACGGCATCATCGCGGGGGCCGACGCCGCATTCGTGAACATCTTCGCCGCCGCCGTCGAGATCGCGGGCCCGGTGATGCTGGCCCTGATCCTCAGCGACGTCGCCTTCGGCATGGTCTCCCGCCTCGCGCCGCAGCTGAACGTGTTCGTCATCGGCTTCCCGGTGAAGATCATCGTCGGGCTCGCGCTCATCGGCGTGTCGCTGCCGTTCTTCGGCACGTGGCTGGCCGATGAGGTCCAGATCAGCGTCTCCCAGGCGCTGATGGCGCTCAAGCTCGCGTAGGGGGCGCCGCCGTCGATGGCCGACAAGACCGAGAAGGCGACACCGAAACGGCGGGAGGAAGCGCGCGCGAAGGGCCAGGTCGCGCGCTCGATGGACCTCAACGGCGCCGTCGTGCTGCTGGCCGGCCTGTTCGCGATGAGCGCCGCGGGCGCCGCGATCGTCGACCGCATGGGCTCCTTCATGCGCTGGGCGCTGACGGCCGCCGCGAACCCCAACGACGCGGTCAGCGACAAGGGCGCCGGGCACGCGCTGCTCATCGGCCTTCAGCAGGTCGGGCTGTGCGTCGCCCCGATCGCGGCCGCCGCGATGATCGCGGGCATCGTCGTCAACCTCGCCCAGACCGGCGTGCGCCCGACGCCGAAGGCGCTGAAGCCCGACCCGCGCCGCCTCAACCCGATCTCGGGGATCAAGAACATCTTCGGCCTCAACGGGATCGTCGAGGCGATCAAGTCGATCGTCAAGGTTTCGGTGGTCGGCGCGATCGTCGCCCAGATGCTCGTTCCCAAGCTGCGCTCGTTCGGCGCCATGGTCGGCATGGAGCCCGTCCAGCTGGGCAGCGACCTCGCGTCCAACGCCTTCGCCGTGGCCAAGCGCGCGGCGATCGCGTACCTGCTGATCGGCATCGCCGACGTCTTCTACCAGCGGTACCGCCACGAGAAGTCACTGCGCATGGACCACCAGGAGATCAAGGACGAGTCCAAGCAGCAGCAGCTGCCGGCCGAGGTCAGGGGCGCGATCCGCCGGCGCCAGCAGGCGGCGTCACGCGCTCGCATGATGGAGGCCGTCCCGACCGCCGACGTCGTCATCACCAACCCGACGCACTACGCGGTCGCGCTGAAGTACGAGAGCGGCCACGCGGCCCCGGTCGTCGTCGCAAAGGGCGCGGACATCATCGCCGCGCGCATCCGCGAGATCGCCCGCGAGAACCACGTCCCGCTCGTCCCCGATCCCCCGCTGGCTCGCTCGCTGCACCGCTCGGTCGAGGTCGGCCAGCAGATCCCCGAGGACCTGTTCGGAGCGGTCGCCCAGGTGCTCGCCTACGTGTACCGGATGGCCGGGCGGCGCGGGGTCGGGGTCTAGCCGCTTCGGGGCGTCCCGCGTCACCGCGTGTCGCGCGCCACCGCGCGGGGGCTGTCGACGATCAGGCCGCGGCGGCGCAGTCCGGTCAGGCCACGTCCGGCGTCGGCGCCGGCGAAGCCGACCAGGGTCAGGCGGTCCGGCTCGAAGGTGATCTCGAAGCGCTCGCCGTCCAGCGGCCGGCGCTGCCCGTCCAGCTCCACGTCGAAGCCCGCGTGGCCGGGGGAGACGATGATCGTCGCGCGCGAGGCCGCGGGGACGACCAGAGGCGAGGCGCAGCCGCCGTGCATGGCCAGCGGCGTGCAGACGTATGCCGGCGTCCCCGTCGCCAGCACCGGCCCACCCGCCGCCATCGTGTACGCGCTGGAGCCCAGCGGGGTCGCGGCGATCAGGCCGTCGCCGGCGACGCGCACGTAGCGCTCCCCGTCGACGTCGAGCTCGGCCATGAGCTGGCCGCCGCCGCGGCGCAGCACCACGAAGTCGTTGACCGCCCACGCGCGCGCGCCCACGTCGCTCTCCACGTGCAGCACCGGCAGCGACCGGGGGATCCAGTCGCCCGCCCACACGCGGTCCAGCACGCCCGCCAGGTCCTCGGCCGCCACCGTGGTCAACGCGCCCAGGCTCCCGCACGCCACGCCGAGCACGGGGGCGCGATGGTCGGCCGAGGCCCGCAGCGCCCACAGCACCGTGCCGTCCCCGCCGATCGCGACCACGAGGTCGCCGGGCGCGAGCGGGGAGACCGGCGCGACGACCCGTCCCGCCTCCCCGCCGTCGGACACCTGCACGACGGCGACGCCCCGGTCGGCGGCCCACGCGTTCAGCGCGGCCAGTGGCGCGTCGATCGGCCGGCCGGGGTGGACGACGAGGGCGATGCGGGAAAGAGGCTGCACAGGGGCCGGCACCGCGCCCATCGTCCCACGGCTCGCCCCAGATCGATTCAAGACGCCGGGAGGCTGACCGATGACCGGAGGGACTCGTCCCTCCCTCCTCCGAGTCACTCCCTCCACGCATGATCAACGTTCTCAAGCGCGTTCAGCGCTATTCGGATCTCGCCGCCGCCGCAGTCGTCGTGCTGGTCGTGGTGATGATGGTCGTTCCGCTGCCGGCCGCTCTCCTGGATCTCATGATCACGGCGAACATCTCGGCGGCCCTGGCGATCGTCGTGGCGACCCTCTACATGCCGCGGGCGCTGGACTTCTCGTCCTTCCCGTCGCTGCTGCTGCTGACCACGCTCTTCCGCCTGGCCATCAACGTCAGCGTCACGCGCCTGATCCTGCTGGAAGGCGACGCCGGGCACGTGGTGTCGGCGTTCGGCGAGTTCGTCGTCGGCGGCAACGTCGTCGTCGGCCTCGTGATCTTCCTGATCCTCATCGTCATCCAGTTCGTCGTGCTGACGAGCGGTGCCGGGCGCGTCGCCGAAGTCGGCGCCCGCTTCACCCTCGACGCCATGCCGGGCAAGCAGATGGCCATCGACGCCGACCTGAACGCCGGCCAGATCACCGAGGAGGAGGCGCGGCGTCGCCGCAAGGAGATCAGCGAGGAAGCCGACTTCTACGGCGCGATGGACGGTGCATCCAAGTTCGTCAAGGGCGACGCGGTGGCCGCGGTCATGATCACCGTCGTCAACCTGGTCGGCGGCATCATCGTCGGCGTCGTCCAGCAGGGCATGCCGATCGGCGAGGCGGTCAACCACTTCTCGCTGCTGTCCGTGGGCGACGGCCTCTGCGCCCAGATCCCCGCGCTGCTCATCTCCGTCGCGACCGGCATCATCGTCACCCGCTCGGCCTCCGAGGAGGACCTGGGCACCAACATCAGCAACCAGATCTTCAGCCAGCCCAAGGCGCCGCTGGTCGCCGGTGGCGTGATCATGTGCTTCGCGCTCGTCCCCGCGCTGCCGAAGCTCCCGTTCCTGGTCATCGGCGGGATCCTGCTGGCCATCGGCATCGCGCTGAGCCGGCAGGCCAAGGACAAGGTCGCCGACGATCTCGCCGAGTCGCTCAAGCCCAAGCCGCAGATCGAGACGGCCGACTCGCCGCACAACGCGCTGCAGATCGACCCGCTGGAGCTCGTCATCGGCTTCGGTCTCGTGCCGCTCGTCGACGCCTCCTCCGGCGGCGGCCTGCTGCAGCGCGTCTCGGCGGTCCGCCGTCAGCTCGCGCAGCAGCTCGGCACGGTCGTCCCGAAGGTCCGCATCCACGACGACGTCACGCTCGGCTCGCACGAGTACGCCATCCGGGTGCGCGGCAGCGAGGTCGCCCGCGGGCGCATCATCGCCGGCCACCAGCTCGCGCTGGACCCCGGCGACGCGTTCGGCCAGCTCGAGGGCATCCAGGACATCGAGCCGGCCTTCGGCCTACCCGCGACCTGGGTCGCCGACGGGCAGCGCGCCGAGGCCGAGGCGCTCGGCTACACCGTGGTCGATCCCGAGTCGGTGCTCGTCACCCACCTCACCGAGAGTGTGCGCACGCACATCTCCGAGCTGCTCAGCCGCCAGGACACGAAGATGCTGCTCGACGGGCTGCGCGAGACCAACGCCGCGGTCGTCGAGGAGGTCGTCCCCGACCTGCTGTCGGTCGGCGAGATCCAGCGCGTCCTGCAGGCGCTGCTCTCGGAGGGCATCTCGATCCGCGACCTCGGCACGATCCTCGAGGCCATCGGCGACAAGGCCCGCCTGACGCGCGACCCGTCGCTGCTGGCCGAGTACGCCCGCCAGGCGCTGGGCCGCACGATCGTCGCCGCCCACCTCGAGTCCGACAAGACGCTCAAGGCGATCGCGTTGGACCCGGCGATCGAGCAGGAGCTCTCGGAGGCGATCACCACCACCACCGAGGGCGAGTACCTGGCGATGTCGCCGCCGCGGGCCCAGGCGCTGATCGAGGCGCTTCGCCGCGAGGCCGACGACGCGATCGCCCAAGGCCGCCGGCCCGTCCTGTTGTGCAGCTCGCGCGTGCGCCGCCACGTCCGGCGGCTGTGCTCGCAGACCCTTCCCCAGCTGTCGGTGTGTGCCTACAACGAGGTCACACCCGGCGTCAACGTCGAGACGATCGGAGTCGTGACCGCATGAGCGACCAGCCCCAGACCCGCACGTTCCGCGGGCGCAGCCTCGCGGAGCTCACCGACCGCATCAAGGCCGAGCTCGGCGAGGATGCCGTCGCCGTGAGCGTCCGCCAGGGCCGCACCAAGGGCCTGGGCGGCTTCTTCGCCCAGGAGACCGTCGAGGTCGAGGCCGTCGCCGGCCCGAACGCTCACGCCGCCGTGGCCAACTCGGCGCCCGAGGTCGGTGCCGGTCGCGAGATCGACGGGCCGCCGGCGCGCCCGGCCGAGCCCTCGTTCTACGAGCGGCTGCGCGAGGCCGGCGGCGTGGACGCGCTGCAGCAGCGCTTCGTCGCCGCCAACGACGCCGACTCCTACGACATGCTGATGCCCGACGGCAACGAGCTGCCGGCGATCAACGACCTCGACGACGAGCCGGACCCCGAGCCGACCGCCGCGCGTGGGGTCGTCCCCTACGAGACGCGCTCCGACGTCGAGGCCCGCGCCTCGTCGAGCGCCTCGCGCATCATCCGCCGGCCGGCCCGTCCGGAGCCCGCGCCGATGCCGGTCGTCTCGACGCCGGAGCCGATCGAGGTCGCCCCGCGTTGCGAGCCGGTCGCCGTCGTCGCGCCCGTCCCCGAGCCGGTCGCGATCGAGGCGCCGACCCCCGAGCCGGTCGCGATCGAGGCGCCACGTCCCGAGTCCGCCCCGGCTGCGATCGCGCTGGTCCCCGACCTCGAGCGGGAGCCCGCCGACGTCGGCATGGAGCTCACCACCATGAGCTCCGTCGCCCTGGAGGCCGCCGCGCACGTCTCGGTGCCCGAGATCCTGCCGCCCGGCTTCACCTCCGGGTCCGCGCTGCCCGAGATCGCCCTGATGCCGACCATCGCCGAGCTCGACGACGACGAGGACCTGGACGGCGACGAGCTGCTGCCCGCGGTCTTCGTCACCCCCGCCCGCAACCTGCCGGCCATGCCGGAGTCCGCGGCGATGGCGCGCCAGGTCCTCATCGAGCGCGGGTTCGCCGCCGAGCTCGCCGAGGAGGCCGTCGACGAGGTCATCCACCACCTGCTCCCGTTCGCCCCGCGCAACGCGTCGATGCGGCGCCTGATCGCCACCACGGTCGCGCGGCAGATGACGCCGCTGCCCCGCCGCGGCGGCAACCGCTCGATCGTCGGCTTCATCGGCTCGGGCGGGTCGGGCAAGACCCGCTGCGCCGCGCAGCTCGCGCTCGGCTATGCCCGCCGCGGCGCGCAGTCGCTGTGCGTCGTCTCGCTGCGCCCCACCGACGGCGGCGCGAGCCTGCGCCAGCAGTTGATGGGCTGCGACGTCGAGGTCCACGTCGCCCGCACCGGCCGCGGCGCCCGGGCGATCATCGACGCGGCCGAAGAGGCCTCGCTGATCATCCTCGACACGCCCGCCGTCTCCCCGCGGATGCTCACCGACCTGCGCCGGCTGCGCATCGACCTGCAGACCATCGGCCTGGACGAGTGCCACCTGGCGCTGCCGGCGACCGTCGACTACCGCCACGCGGCGGAGGTCGTCCGCGCCGCCCGCGCCCTCGGTGTCGACTCGATCGTCATCACCCACGCCGACGAGACCCAGTACCTCGGGACCGCGGTCAGCGTGGCGATCCTGTCGGAGCTGCCCGTGTCCTACGTCGGCCGCATCCACGGCAACCAGCGCGGTCTGCGCCCGGCGCTGAGCGAGTCGCTGGCCCTCGCGCTCGTGAGCTGAGATGGCGATCTACCCCGAGCCGCTGCCCCCGGCGCCCCCGCGGGGCCGGCGGCGGCCGAGTGGGTCATCCGTCCAGCGCCGCCAGGCCCGGCTGCAGCCGCTGCATGCGCGGGCCGATCCTCCGGACACGATGGCCAAGAAGAAGGACACAACGGAGGCCCACACCGCCGACGAGCCGCGCCTCTCCAAGCATCCGAGGGCGCAGCAGCAGATCAACAAGGCCAAGGCTTGGGGCGGTCTCGCCCTCTTCCTGCTGGTCGGCTTCGTGTCGATGCAGAAGGGTCTGCCGGCGTTCACGGTGGGCTTGCGGGCCCTGGCGGCCGGCATGGTCGGGTACGTCGCCGCCTGGGCGGTCGCCCTCGTCGTCTGGCGCCAGGTCGCCATCAACGAGGTCGATGCCCTGCGCGCGCGGCTGCGTGCCGACGCCGACGCCGCCGCGTCCGACGTGCCCGCCTAACCCGCGCTGATGACCGATGTCGTACGAGCGGATCGAACCCATCGAGCGCTCGTCCGGCGTGGATCCCACGACGCGAGTCGTGCCCGTTCAACGCGTCGGGCGGCGTGAAGAGGCGCCGGACGAGGACCAGCAGCAGCGGCGCCGTCCGCGCCGCAAGCGCGAGCCGCCCGAGGACGACGGCCGCCCGCACATCGACGTCCTCGTCTAGGCCCGCGCCTCGATCGAGCGTCTAGGTCGTTCGTCCTCAAGGACGAGTGTTCTAGACCGACTACCTGGACGTGAAGAACGTCTCGATCCTCGTCGTCCTGGACGGTGCCCCCGAGCGGGCCCTGCGCTGCCTGCAGTCGCTGGCCGAGCTGAACCCCGTCCCCGAGCACGAGGTCGTCATCGTCGACGACGCCTCCGTGGGCCTCGAGCCGCTGCTCGCGCGCCTGGACGGCGACGTCGCCGTCGAGCGCATCCCGACGCGCGTCGGCTTCCACGGCGCGGTGTCGCGTGCGCTCCCGCGCGTGAAGGACGGCGTCGTCGTGCTCCTGCGCGACGCGCCCCGCGTCGACCCGAACTTCCTCGCGCCGCTGGTGGGCGCCCTGGACGACCCGTCCGTCGCAGGCGCCACCGCCGTCACCGCCCAGTCGCCGGCCGACCCGTCGGTCGCCGCGCTGGCCCTCGCCGTCCGCACCGCCGACCTCCACGCGATCGGCGGCCCGCCGTCCGCGCCCCTCGGGCTGGAGATGGCGGCGCTGGTCG
>JAOPZL010000323.1 GCA_025964175.1 Solirubrobacterales bacterium | reverse complement strand
CGCACGCGCCGGGGATCGACCTTCCGGTGTGCGCGCTGATCGGCGTGGATCCCGACGTCGCCACCGCCGAGGCGGCGGCCCAGGCGGCCATCGCCGCCGGCGCGGAGACCGTGCTGGCCATCGGGGGCGGCAGCGCGCTGTGCGCGGCCAAGGCCGTCGCCATCCGCCTGCGCAACCCGGGTCCGCTGGATCGCTACGAGGGCCGCGATCGCCTGCCGCGGCCGCCCGCGCCGTCCGTCGCGATCCCGACGACCGCGGGCTCGGGCAGTGAGGTGTCGACCGTCGTCGTCCTGCACGACCCCGCCCGGTCCCAGCACCTGGTCATCCGCGGCCGCGGCTACGAGCCCGACGTCGCGCTCCTGGACGGGACGCTGCTGCGGACGCTGCCCCGCGGGCCACTGATCGCCGCCGCGCTGGACGCGCTGAGCCATGCGCTGGAGGCCCTGTGGTCGCGCCGGGCCACGCGCTTCACCGATGCCCTGGCGCTGCGCGCGGCCGCCGACGTGCGAGAGAGCCTGCCGCGCGCGCTGGACCGCGACGAGGCGGCGATGCAGACGCTGATCGAGGCCAGCGCGATGGCCAACCTCGCCTGCGGCAACGCGGAGATGGGCATCGTCCACGCGCTCACCTCCGCGCCGGACGTCCACCTCGCCCACGGCTACCAGAACGGGGTCCTGCTGCCGTATGTCGCGGACTACAACGCGTCCGTCCTGAGCTCGGCGGCCGCCGAGCACGCGAGCGGCGTGCGCGACCTGTACGCCGAGATCGGCTTCGAGCCCTCGTTCGCCGCCGGCGAGCTCTCGGCGCGGGACTGCGACCTGATGGTCGCGGCCGCGCTGGGCAACCCGTTCCTGGCCAACAACCGCCGCGACGCCGGCGAGCCCGAGCTGCGGCAGCTGATGGCCCAGGCCGGGGCGCCGGTCTAGCCGGCGCCGGACCGGGCGCGCTCGGCGCCCGGGCCGCCCGGGTACCCGTGCGGCGTGACGCGGACGTCGACGAGGACGGTCGCGCCGGCGGACGCTGCCTGCACCGCCTCGCTCAGCACGCGGTCCAGATCGCCCGGGTCGTCGATCGGCCCGTGCCCTTGCAGACCCATGGACCGCGCCAGCGTGGCGAGATCGGGGTCGGGGTCGCGGATGTGCTGCCCGATCCAGCGGTTCTCGACCGGCCGCCCGCGCCGCAGCGCCACGCGCTCCTGATGGACCTCGTCGTTGTAGAACGAGCGGTTGTTGGCGACGACCACGAGCAGCGGCAGCCGATGGTGGGCCGCCGTCCACAGGGCGCTGGATCCCATGAGGAGGTCGCCGTCGCCCAGCACGGCGACCGGGAGGCGCTCGTCGTCGCGCAGCGCGAGGGCGGCGCCGACCGCCATCCCTGGTCCGGAGGCCAGGCCCGCGCCACCGTCCTGCCCGAGGTAGTCCAGCGGATGGCCGACATCGAGGTCGGCCCCCTGCCAGCCCAGCGGCAGCCGGACCAGGCACGCGCTGCGGCCCTCCAGCGCCCGGCGCAGCGACGCGGCCAGGTCGCCCATGGCGATCACGTCGCCGCCGGGGTGCTCGGCCGCCGCGACCTCGGGCACGCGACCGTCCCAGCCGGCGCTCGCCGCGGGCGGTCCCGCGGACAGCAGCGCGTCCACCAGGCGGTCGGGATGTGCCCCGATCGCGAGGTCGACGGGCGGCAGGGCGAAGTGGTCCTTGCTCCAGCCCCGGTGCAGGGTCAGGTCGCAGCTGCAGTGGATCACGCGCGCCGCCACCGGGTCGTCGCCGTAGGCCTGGCGCAGCGTCCCGGCCAGGTCGACCCAGTCGAGGCTGACGACGAGGTCGGCGTCGCGGACGAGCGCGCGGCCGGCCGGCGTGAGGAACGTCCCCGGATCGGCCGGGTGCAGCGGGTGGGCGGTGGGAAAGCCGGCCGCGACCTTCAGGTCGGTGAGCACGAGCGCCCCGAGTCGCTGCGCGAGGGCGATCCGCTGATCCCACTCGGCCTCGCCGCGTCCGACGCGGCCGATCAGCAGCAGGGGCCGCTGCGCCCGGCCCATCAGCTCGATCGCCGCGGCGACCTCGGCCGGGCCGGGAGTCGGTGCCGCCGGCGGCTGGTGGCGGTCCAGGTCGGGCAGTCGCGGCGGCTCGTCCATCGGGGCCTCCTGCATCGCCGCGTCCAGGCAGACGTACACGGGGGCGGACGGGTAGGCCGTGGTGAGCAGGTGCCCGCGGACGACGGACTCGACCGCCGCCGCGGGCGACGCCGGCTGGTCGTCCCACTTCACGAAGTCGCGCACGAGCGCGCCCTGGTCGGCGGACGTGTGGATCCAGTCGATCCACGGGCGGCGCTCCGCGGCGTCGACCGGACCGGTGGCACCGAGCACGAGCATCGGGACCCGGTCGCAGAAGGCGTTGAACAGCGCCATCGAGCCGTGCATGAGGCCGACGTTGCTGTGCAGCGCCACGGCGAGCGGCTGCTCGGTCACCTTCGCGTACCCGTGCGCGACGGCCACCGCGTGCTCCTCGTGCAGGCAGACGACCATCTCCGGGCGCTCGTTGCCCAGCAGGTTGACGAGGCTGTCGTGCAGCCCGCGGTAGCTGGCCCCGGGGTTGAGGCTGATGTACGGGAAGTCGAGTCGGCGCAGCATCTCGGCGACGGCGTCGCTGCCCCATGAGAGCGCCGGGGAGGAGAGGGGAGGGGTCGTCGGTCGGTCCACGGTGCCTCGCGGTCGGATGCAAAAACTGCTATTCATTATGCATCAACGGCTCGGACCACATCGTCGGCGGCTTCGGCGTCCCGCACACCCCGCACTACCCGGCCATGGTCGCGTCCGGCGCGCCGGACGCACAGGAGATCTCGGCGCTGTACGGCCAGGTCTCGCGGCGCCTGCGGGCTACCGCGCCCGACGTGATCGTCTTCTACACCGCCGACCACTACAACGTCTTCTTCGAGGAGTGCATCCCGATCTTCAGTGTCGGGGTCGCAGACTCGGCGGTCGGCGCCAGCGACTACGACACCGTTCCGCGGCGCGAGCTCCCCATCGACTCCGAGCTCGCTCGCGGCCTCCAGCGCCACCTCGTGCGCGCGGGCTTCGACGTGGGGATGAGCCAGGAGTTCGCCTTCGACCACACGATCGTTGCGCCGATGCACTTCCTGTCGCGCGAGACCGACATCCCGCTCGTCCCGATCTTCGTCAACGCGCTGATCCCACCGCTGCCGTCGGCCCAGCGCTGCCGCGCCCTGGGCGAGGCGGTCCGCGACGGGCTCGCGCAGCTGGCCGGCCCGCGCCGCGTCGCGGTGGTCACCAGCGGCAGCTTCTCCTTCGAGGTCGGCGGTCTGCGCACGACCGAGGGCTCCCACGTCGGCGTCCCCGACCCCGCGTGGATGGACCGGGTGCTCGACCTGCTGGCCGCGGGCGACCTCGACACGCTGGTCGCGGAGTCCACCGAGGAGCAGCTGGCCGCGGCGGGCAACGCCGGCGGCGAGAACCTGCTGTGGATCGCGATGCTCGCCACGATCGGCGGCGGGGCGCCCGACTGGCTGGAGGCCCAGCGGCGCTTCGGCCACGGCTACGGCGCCTGGGTGGACGCGGCGTGAGCGTCTACGCCGTCAACAAGGTCTGCCGCCGGCTCGTGCACGAGCCCGAGCTGCGGGCGGCGCTGGCGGCCTCGCCCCAGTCGGCGGAGGCGGCGCTGCGCGCGGCGCACCCGCCGCTTTCGGAGGACGAGGTGCGCCAGCTGCTGGCCGGGGACGTCGGCGCGCTCTCGCAGGCGGGCTGCAACCACTTCCTCATGAGCCAGCTCGGGCGCTTCGAGCTGTTCGGCCTCGACCTGCGGGAGGAGGCGGCGCGCGTGCGCGCCGCCCACCGCTGAGCCGCCTGCCGACGAGCCGGCGGGGGCTCAGCCGCCGGCGACGTCGCGGCGCAGGAAGACGAGGTAGGCGCCCAGCAGAGCGGGCAGGCCGTACAGCGCGCAGACCCATGCCGAGCGGATGATCGGCGACCAGTCGGCCGGGGTGCGCAGCAGACCCTGCCATGCGTTGAACTGGGTGCTCAGCAGGTAGGGCTGCGTGCTCGCCAGGCCGGGCAGGATCCCGATCAGCTGGATCAGCAGCGAGATCATCAACGTCCCGACGATCGCCGCCGCGCTGTTGCGCGTCAGCGCCGACAGCAGCAGCCCGATGCAGGCCACCGCGAGGATCGGCATCAGGTAGACGGCCATCGACGCGGCGACGAGCGCCAGGGCCTTGGGCGCGGACACCAGCGTGCCCGACAGGCTGGTCAGCGGGTTGAACCCCGAGGCGATGCAGCCGGCGATCGTCGCCACCACGCCGCTGAGCAGCGTGGCCGCGATCGCGTAGCTGGCGGCGGCCAGCGCCTTGCCGCCGAACACCTGCCCGCGCTCCAGCGAGCGCGTGAGGATCGTCTTCAGCGTGCCGTTGTGGTCCTCGGAGGCGACGATGTCGCCGGCCACCAGCGCGGTGATGAGCGGGAACAGCCAGGTCGCCCCGAACAGCAGCAGGACCAGCGGTATCGCCAGCCCGCTGGTGTGGATGTAGCGCCCGAACGGCACGTCCTCGGGGCCGCCGCCCTGCAGCGAGGTGGCCACCACGAAGATGATCGGGACCGCCGCGGCGGCCCCCAGGCCCAGGTACGTGCGCTTCTGGAAGCGCAGCTTGCGCAGCTCCCAGCGGTACACGGTCGCCACCGACGGGCTCATGCTGCCGCCCCGCTGGGCGACAGCGCGTGACCGCCGGGCGCGGCGGCCGCCGGACCCTCGGTGAGCGAGAAGAACAGCTCCTCCAGCGTGGCCAGCTCGGGGGCCAGCTCGACGATCAGCGCGCCCGCCGCGATCAGCGCGCCCGACAGCTCGGCGACCGTCGTCTCGTCGGCGGCGAAGCGCACGTCGCCACCCTCGCAGCGCGCGTCGGCCACGCCGGGCTGGCGGCGGCAGACCTCCAGCGCGACCGTGTCGTCGGTGGTGCGCAGGCGGTAGGTCGCGCCGGCGGCGTGCTTGAGGTCGGCGATCTCGCCCTCGTAGACGATCGAGCCGGAGCGCACGATCGCCACGCGGTTGCACAGCTCCTCGACCTCGTTCATCAGGTGGCTGGAGAGCAGCACGGTCATGCCCTCGCCGGCCAGGCGGCGGACCAGGCGGCGCATGTCGCGCATGCCGCCGGGATCGAGGCCGGTTGCGGGCTCGTCGAGCAGCAGCAGGCGCGGCTTGCGCAGCAGCGCGGCGGCGATCCCCAGCCGCTGGCCCATGCCGTGCGAGTAGCCGCCGACGCGGTCGCGCGCGCGATCGGTCAGCTCGACGGTGTCCAGCACCGCGTCGATGCGCCCGCGCGCGCCGCCGCCGTCGAAGTCGGCCAGCAGCTCGAGGTTGCGCCGTCCGCTCAGGTACGGGTAGAAGCGCGGCGCCTCGACGAAGCCGGCCACGCCCTCCAGCGCGCGCACCGTGCGCGCCGGGTCACGGCCGAACAGGCGCACGCTGCCCGCCGTCGGCCGGATGAGCCCGAGCATCATCCGCAGCGACGTCGTCTTGCCGGCGCCGTTGGGCCCCAGGTAGCCGTAGACGTCGCCGGCGCGGACGGTCAGGTCGACGTGGTCGACCGCGGTCAGGTCGCCGTAGCGCTTGACCAGCCCGCGGACCTCGATCGGCGCGGGCTCAGAGGCCACGCGCGGCGGTCTCGGCGGTGGCCTGCGGCACGGACCC
>JAOPZL010000318.1 GCA_025964175.1 Solirubrobacterales bacterium | reverse complement strand
CGGCAAGACGCTGGCCGAGCTCGTCGCCACAGACAAGACCCCCGATCTCATCGCGCCGTTCGCGCTCGAGCGCTTCTACGAGGACAACCTCGTATCCGAGCTCGCCGCCGCGGCCGTCAGCCACTAGAGATCCCATGGCGACCTCCACCACGTTGACCGAATCCGCATCGGTGGTCGCGCCGGCCACGGCGGGGGCGCCGCCGATCACCCGGCTGCTCATCTCGTGTCCCGACCGGGCGGGCATCGTCGCCGCGGTCTCGCGCTTCCTGCACGAGACCGGTGCGAACATCGTCAGCTCCGACCAGCATTCGACCGATCCGCGCGGCGGCACGTTCTTCATGCGGATGGAGTTCAACCTCCCACTCGACGAGGGCGCGCGGGTCGAGCTGGAACGCCGGTTCGGCGCGGAGATCGGCGTCCCGTTCGAGATGCGCTGGCGGATGGCCGACGCGCAGCGCCCCAAGCGCGTCGCCGTCCTCGTGTCCCGCTACGAGCACTGTCTGCTCGACCTCCTGTGGCGGGGGCGGCGCGGGGAGATCGAGGCAGACATCGCGCTCGTCGCCTCCAACCACGAGGACCTGCGGACCGACGTCGAGGCGTTCGGCATCCCCTACCACCACGTGCCGGTCGCCAAGGGCGAGAAGGCCGCGGCCGAGGCGCGGCTCCTCGAGCTCCTCGAGCGCGAGGGCCCCTTCGACCTCGTGGTGCTCGCCCGCTACATGCAGATCCTGTCCGCCGACTTCCTCGAGCGGGTGGGCGGTCCGGTGATCAACATCCACCACTCCTTCCTGCCCGCGTTCGCCGGCGCCGGGCCCTACCAGCGAGCGAAGGAGCGCGGCGTCAAGCTCGTCGGGGCCACGGCCCACTACGTGACCGAGGACCTCGACGCCGGGCCGATCATCGATCAGGACGTCATCCGCGTGACCCACCGTGACGACGCCGCGACGCTCGAGCGCCTCGGAGCCGACGTCGAGCGCCTCGTGCTCGCCCGTGCCGTCCTCTGGCACTGCGAGGACCGCGTGCTCGTGGACGGCAACACGACGGTCGTGTTCTGAGCGCCGGCGCCGCGGTCAGTCGGAGGACGCCCCCCGACCTGTCCGCAGGCCCCAGCCGAACGGGAACAGCGGGTCGTAGTTGGCGTCGCCGACGTTGATCGGCTCCTGATCCAGCGAGCGCGGCCACGTGACCGGCAGCTTCCCGGTGTACGAGGTGCGCCCGAACAGCGGATCGGACACGCCCTCGCCCTCGCTGCCGGGCAGCCACGCCTCCACGAGCGCGTCCATGTTCGACAGCTGCGTCGGGTCGAGGATCAGCGGGCGTCCCGAGACGACGATCACGACGCAGCGGGCGGCGGCGGCGCAGACCCGGTCGATCGCCGTGCGGTCGCCGGCCGACAGCTGCATCGTCTGGGAGGGCCGCGGGACGCCGGCGTCGGCGGGGTCGAACGCCCACCCGGGGCCGCCCACGTCGCCGTAGCCCTCGGAGTACGGCGTCTCGCCGACGACCACGATCCCCGTCGCCCCGGACGGCACCGGGGCCGAGCCGTCCGCGCTGTAGGTCACCGTTCCGGCGCCGTTGGCGTCTGTGATCCCGCGGAGGATCGTCGTGCCCGGGATCACGTTCGTCGAGCCGCCCTGCCAGGTCAGCGTCCAGCCCCCGGCCTGGTTGCCGATGTTGTCGGCGTTGGAGCCCGCGACGTACAGCGGACCGCCTGGGCGCAGCGGCAGCGTGCGCTGCTCGTTGCGCAGCAGCACCTGCGACTCCGCGACGGCCTGGCGCGCGACGGCACGGTGCGCCGGCGAGCCGATGTCGCCGATGTGCGTACGGTCGGTGAGCGGATGCTCGAACAGGCCGAGCTCGAACTTCGCCTTGAGGATGCGGCTGACGGCGTCGTCGATGCGGCTCATCGGCACGCGCCCGGCGTTGACCTCGTCGATCAGCGTCGTCTCGAACGGCCGGAACTGCGTGGGCTCCATGAACATGTCGATGCCGGCGTTGGCTGCCGTGCGCACCTGCGTCGCCCAGTCACCGGGCAGTTGGTGGATCGCCTCGTAGTCGCTGATCACGAACCCGTCGAAGCCCATCTGCCCCTTCAGGACGTCGGTGATGAGCTCGCGGTTGGCGTGCATCCTGATCGGGTCGCCGACCCCGTCCTCGGTCCAGTCGACGCTTGAGTAGGACGGCATCACGCTGCCGACGTGGTGGTCGCGCACCGCCGGCACGTACTGCTGCAGCGACGTGCGCCAGAAGTCGGGCCGGCTCGTGACGGCCACGCCCTGGTCGATCTTGTAGCCCGCCGGGTTGGTGCTCGACCCGTATCGGGTGTCGCCGTCCCCTGCGTAGTGCTTGGCGGTCGCCAGCACCCGGTCGGGATCGGACAGCTGCCCGGGCGAGCCCTGGAAGCCGTCGATCGCCGTCTCCATCTGCGCCACCAGGTTCGGATCCTCGCCGAAGCTCTCGTACGTCCGGCCCCAGCGGTCGTCGCGGGCCGCGCAGATGCACGGAGCGAACGCCCACTGCGGCCCGCTGGCCCGGGTCTCCTGCGCGGTGACGTGCTCGACGTCGCGCACGAGGTCGGGGTCGCGCGTGGCGCCCAGCCCGATGTTGTGGGGGAAGATCGTCGCGCCGTTCAGGTTGCCGTGGCCGCGCACGGAGTCGACGCCGTAGATGAGCGGGATGTGCAGGCGCGTGTTCAGCGCCGCCTGCTGGTAGCGGTCCACCATGTCGGCCCACGCGGTGGGGGTGTTGGGCGTCGGCACGGATCCGCCGCCTGACAGGATGGCGCCGAGGTTGGCCGAGGTGATGACGGTGGGATCGGCGTCGACGGCGGCCCGCTCGGCCTGCGTCATCTGCCCGACCTTCTCCTGAAGGGTCATGCGCGACAGCAGGTCGGCGACGCGGGCGCGCACCGGCAGCTGGGCGTTCTCGTAGGGCATGCCCGACCCGTGGTCGTCGCTGCTGCCGTGGCCCGGGTCACCGGGATGTCCTGCGTTGGCGGGACGGCCCGGATCGCGGGGGTGGCCGCGATGGCCGGATTGGCCCGGCCGGCCCGAGTGCCGGCCCTGATCGCCGGATCCCGCGGCCCCCGCGGCGGTCGTCATGCCGACGGCCAGGACGCCTGTGGTCACGACCACCGCGCAGCGGCGCGCCGACGAAGCCCTTGCGGACATACCCCTGCCTCCCTGTGTATCGACCCGCCTCCTCCCCGGAGGCATTCCGGCTCGCTACCCAGCCCGGCTCCACGGGAAAACATCATCGACCGCTCGCGGACCTCCCGCTCGGTCGGGAGGAGGCGTTCACCCGGTCGCGACGGCGCGCCCGACGCGACTGGACTCAGTACAGGCCCGGGACGATCCGGTATGGCACGCGGGTGCTGTACTCGTCCCACAGCGCGCCGTACTTCGCCGCGCAGCGCCGGTCGTCGTCGAGCTGGCGGGGGAGGAGCAGCGCGACGTAGTAGAGGGGGTAGAGCCAGGGGATCGGGTCGCCGGGGTCGCCGAGGGCCAGGGTCAGGCCCGTCGCCATGAGGATCTCGCCGAGGTAGTTCACGTGGCGCGAGACGCTCCAGAAGCCGCTGCAGAGCAGCGTGTGCGTGCCGTCGGTGATGGCCCGTGGCTCGAGCAGGCGCAGCGCCTTGGCCGCCGGGTCGCGCTTGAAGGCGTACTTCTGCAGGTTCGCTCCGCGCGCGAGCGTCCAGCCGGCGAAGAAGACGACCGCGGCGAGCGCCGGCAGCCAGGTGGGCGCGTTGGGGTCGGGCTCATCGGCCTGGGACCAGAGCCCGACGCAGTAGAAGTACGGGTAGAAGACCAGGCAGCCCCACCCGAGCTTGAAGCCGACGCGTTCGGCGAACAGGTCGTACGTGTAGAGGTGGACGTGCTCGAAGGCGAGGTAGTCCACGACGAAGAACGACAGGAGCGCGGCGTAGAGGACGACGCCCGGGTTCAGGTGGCCGTGGGCGAGCTGCTGGTGGGCGGCGAACGAGAGGACGTTGAGCTCGAGCAGCACGGCGCCGGCGAGGTACAGCCACATCTTCGCGTCGACCCGGCCGCCTCGCCACCGCGGGTTCGCCAGCCGGCCGAGGAAGAGGTCGGCGAGGAGCGGCTTCTCCGTGGCCCGGGCGGGGAGGACGATCGCGAGGGTGAAGAGGAGGCCGAGCACGCAGGCGCCGGCGAGCTCCGCCCAGCGGTGGCGCCAGAGCTCGTCGGCGGGCGCGATGTCGAGGGCGACGAGCGCCGCGGCGAGGCCCACCGTCACCGCGAGCACCAGCAGCCCGTTGAGGCGGTAGCGCAGCGGCCGGCCGTCGGCATCGCGGACGTAGCCGTCGACCCAGCGGCCCGGCAGGACCACGTGCAGCATCAGCACGACGGCCAGGATGAGCCAGGGGAGGAGGAAGCCGAGGATCATCCGGGGTCGAGGTCGTGCAGCGAGCGGCCCATGATGGCGACGGCGGTCCTGCGCGGCAGGAGGCGGCGCATGGCGAACGAGGCGAGCTTGCTCGTCGTGCCCGGGGTGACGACGGGGCCCCGGCCCAGCGCCGCGAGCGCCGCCTCGGCGACCTCGCCCGGGTCGAGGGTGCCCGGCGCGTCCTTCGCGAGCGCGCTCGCGAAGCCGGGCGTGCGGATCGCGCCGGCGCAGCAGGCGAGCACGTCGACGTCGTGCGGTCGCAGCTCCGCCCAGAGGCTCTCCGCGAGCGTCGTGGTGAAGGCCTTGCTGGCGGCGTAGACGGCGAGGCCGGGGGAGCCCTGGTTCCCCGCGAGCGAGGACATCAGGATGAGCGCGCCGCGCCGGCGCTGCACCATCGGGGGCGCGAGCTGGTGGACGAAGCGCAGCGGGCCGCGGACGTTGACGTCGACGATGCGCATGGCGTCCCCCGGCGGGCGACTGAGCAGCGGCGCGACGAACGAGGCGGCGGCGTTGTAAACGCCGGTTCCGACCTCGATGTCGTCGATGACCGCCGTGAGCTGGTCCGGGAAGCCCGGGTCCGCGAGATCGGCGGCAAGCGCGCGGACCTGCACCGCGTGGGTCGTCTCGATCCGCCGGGCCAGCGCATCCAGCGGCTCCGGGCGGCGCGCGATGACGACGAGGTTGAGCCCGCGCCGGGCCAGAGCATCGGCGAACGCGGCGCCGAGCCCCTCGGAGGCACCGGCGATGACGGCCCACGGCCCGGGGCACGTTCGGAGCGGGAGGCGGTCCGCGATAACGCGAGTTCTACCAGTGGTGCGGCCAGCGCGGTGCTCGTTCGTCAGCGGACGTGGGGGGCGCGGGAGAACAGGGCGCGCAGGCTGCCGTTGCGCGCATCGGCCGCGGCGCCGAGGCGGGGGAGGCCGAGCGCGTCCTCGGTCGTGGCCAGCACGCCGTAGTGGTCGACCGGCGCCGCCCAGCGCGCACCGCGGCGCGCGTCGGGGCCGGCGACGAGCGTGAGGATGAGCCCGCCGGCGGCGCCGCCGCAGCAGCCGGCGTCGGAGCTGCCCTCGTCCCACGTGAGCACGAGGAAGCCGTGGGGGCCCAGGGCCCGCAACAGCGACGGGACGAGGCCGGCGAGGAAGCGGTCGCCGGTTGCGACGTCGCAGTCGTGCATGTCGTGGCAGAGGTCGGGCGAGATGAACGAGTAGGTCGGCAGCGTCCCGCGGCGCAGGTCGGTCGTGAGCTGGGTCAGCGGCACGATCCGCCGACAGCGCGCTGCGTCGGAGGCGACGTCGTCGTAGTAGGCGAACGGGTCGTGCTTCTTGGCGTAGCGCCCCGCACCCCCACCGAGGAAGCAGGGCTGGGGCAGCCCTTCCATGTAGGCCTTCCAGCTCAGCCCGGCGGCGTCGAGCTGGTCGACGATGTTGCGCGCGCCGATGTGGCAGTCGGTGCAGTCCGTGGTGATCCCGTGGGTCGCGCCGCTGGTCAGCGCGAGGTAGTTGGGCAGCGACGGGTGCGTCACGCCGTAGCTGCGGGTCGCCACGGCGTACCGGCTCGCGAGGCGGTTGATGTACGGGGCGTCGGGACGGCCGAGGATCGCGTCGGCCTCCTCGTTCTCCATCAGGAGCGTCACGACGTGCGACCGCCCGCCGGCCGCGGTGGCCGGTGGCGCGACCTGCACCGAGGCAACCGCGGCGGTGCTCGTGCCTGCGCTCGTGCCGGCGCCGTGGCTGGTCCCGCAGGCTGCCAGGACCAGGCCGAGCGGGACGACGAGCGCCATCAGCAGCCGGACCCGGAGCATGCCCACAGCCTGCCACCCCGGGTCCGGCGCCGTCGCACCGGCGCCCTCGCGGATCATCCTTCTCGCAGCTGCTCGACCGGTGGGCGCCGCAGCGTTCGCAGCGTCAGCGTGCCGGCGGCGACGACCGCCGCGACGGTCACGACCAGCGCGATCGCCAGGTAGCGCCACGGAACGGTGACGACGTCCGGCGGCGGATCGAACACGCCCGTCAGCACGCGGATGAGCATGTGCGTGATCGCCGCCGCCGCCACCGCGCCGAGCGCGATCCCGATGACCGTGACGAAGGCCGACTCGCCCCACACGAACCCGCCGAGCTGCCGGCCCCGCGCGCCCAGCGCCGCGGCGATCGCGAACGCCCGGCGGCGCTCGCGGAGGCCGAGGGCGAGAGCGAGCCCGGACGCGGCCGCCGCGAGGACGAGCGCGAAGCCGAGCTCGACGCGGGTCAGCCCGGACAGCTCCACGGCGGTCAGGTTGGAGCCGACGACGCGCCGCGAGGTGGCGATGTCGCTGACCTGGGCCGTTGCTCCGACCGCCGAGCGCACCCGCTGGGCGACGGTCGCCGGGCTCGTCCCGTCCGTCTGCACGAGGAAGGAGCCGACCGCGTCGCTGCCGGTCGCCTTCGCCACGTAGCGCGCGTTGGCGACGAGGAAGGAGTCGGTCGGCGCGGTCGGGAACTCCTTGGCCACGCCGAGGTAGTGGAACGGCACGGTGACGAACCGCTTGGTGCGACCGTCCAGGAGGCGCAGGCGCAGGAGGTCGCCCGGGTGCAGCTGGAAGTCCTTGACCGTCTCGGCCGAGACGAGGATCCCGTCCGGGTGCTGCTGCAGTCGCTGCATCAGCGACGTCGCCGAGCCGCCCTGGAACCAGCTGTTCTGGAGCTTGCCCGCGGCCTGGATCGTGGACGGGTCGACGCCGTAGAGGTCCTGCAGGTCGGCGCCGACGTAGGCGAAGCGGTGCTGCAGCGGCTCGACGCTGCGCACGCCGCGGACCTGCCGCAGCTGCGCCGCGCCGGCGGGCCCGACGTTCGAGCCCGGTGACTCGGTCACGGTCACGTCGGCGCCGTTGGTCAGCCGGGCGTCGACCTCGGCCTGGGCGTGGTAGGTCGCGTTGAAGACCCCGGTCGAGGCCGCGAAGGCGACGGTCAGCGCCAGCAGCGCGACCGCTCGGGCCAGCACGGACCGCTGGCGGCCCATCGTCGCCGAGATCATCGGGGCGAGCTCCCCCGCGATCGGGCGCAGGGCCCCGCTCAGCGTGCGGCGCCGGCCCAGCATCAGGTCCGCGATCCGGTAGGCCAGCAGTCCGGCGCCGATCCAGCCCAGCAGCGGAGCGGCCAGAGCGGACCAGTCGACGGACACCTGCGGCACGCCCTCCGGTGCGAGCACGAGCTGGTAGCCGCTGCGCGACGCGTGCCAGAAGACGAGCCCCGCGCCGATCAGGCAGAGGAAGTCCAGCCCCCAGCGGGCCCAGAAGGGCGCGCGGTCGCGGCGGCCGACCTGGGCGCGCTGGCCGGCCACGGTGAGGGCGCGGGCGTCGCGCCAGGCGGGGACGGCGATCGCC
>JAOPZL010000315.1 GCA_025964175.1 Solirubrobacterales bacterium | reverse complement strand
ACTTCCTCTACCTCGAGCGGTGGTCGCCGTTCCTGGACCTGACGATCCTGCTCAAGACGGTCCCCGCCGTGCTGCTGCGGCGCGGAGCGTTCTAACTCCGTCCGGCGGGGTAGTCGCGGGCTCATGGCCCGCACCGAGATCGACATCGACGTCCCACCCGAGCGCGTCTGGGCCGTGCTGGCCGACGCGTACAAGTACCCCGACTGGGTCGTCGGCGCGGACACGATCCGCGACGTCGACTCCGGCTTCCCGGCGCCCGGCACCCGGTTCCATCACCGCGTCGGGATCGGGCCGATCAAGGTCAACGACCACACCGAGGCGGTGGAGGCGGAGCCGCCGAAGCATCTGCGGCTGAAGGCCAAGGCCCGCCCGTTGGGCACCGCGTACGTCGACCTGCGGCTGACGCCCACCCCGCGGGGCACCCACGTGACGATGGACGAGGGTCCGGCCGACGTCCTGAGCCGGCTCGTCCACAACCCGGTCGCGGACGTCCTGCTGCACGGGCGCAACGTCGAGTCGCTGCGGCGGCTGAAGCAGGTGGCGGAGTCGTCCTAGGGGCGTGTCCGGCGCGTCAGCCGCGGGGCGCGCGCCACGGGCGCAGGTGGCGGTCGCGCAGCAGCGCGTGGGCGGCGCCGCGGCCGCTCATGCCGTGGACGGCGCCACCGGGATGCGTCGAGGCGCCCGCGACGTAGAGGCCCTTCAGCGGCGCGCGGTAGCGGACCATCTCGGGCATCGGGCGGAAGACGAGCTGCTGGTCCAGCTCGTAGGAGCCGCCGCCCAGATCGCCGCCGACGAGGCTGGGGTTGTCGCGCTCGGTCTGCTCGGGGGAGCGGGTCGCGCGGGCCAGGACGGTCGCGCCGAAGCCCGGCGCGAAGCGCTCGAGCTGAGCCTGGATCCGCTCGGCGATCGCCTCGTCGTCGAGGTCCGGATGCGAGGGGACGTGGCCGTAGACGTAGAGCGTGTGCTGCCCGTCGGGCGCGCGGGTGCGATCCAGCAGCGACTGCTGGCCGACGACGAGCGCGGGACGCTGGGGCACCTCGCCGCGGTTGCTGTCCTCGGCGGCGGCGCTGAGCTCTTCCAGCTCGCCGCCGACGTGGACGACCGCGGCCCGGCGCGCCTCGCTCGCGGCCCATGGCACCGGCTCGCGCAGCGCGTAGTCGACCTTGAAAGGACCGGTCCCGTAGCGCCAGATGCGCAACCGGCGCTGGAGACGGTCGTTGAGCGCGCCGGACGGGAGCAGGCGGTGGAGCACGCCGGCGGTGACGGTCGAGACGACGGCGTCGGCGGGGAGCTCGTCCCCGCTCGCGATCCGCACCCCGACCGTCCGGCCGCCCCGCACGAGGATCTGGTCGACCGGCGCCCCGCAGCGGAGCGTCACCCCCTCGCGCTCGGCGCGGCGCACGAGCGCCCCGGTCAGCTCGCCCATCCCACCGCGGGGGATCGGCCAGCCATGGCTGTGGCCCAGCAGCTGCAGGAGCATCCCGAAGGCCCCGCTGACGGTGGCGGTCGGCGGCAGCCCGGAGTGCTGGGCCGAGCCCGAGAGCCACGCGGTCGCGCGGCGGTCGCCCTCGAAGAGGTCCAGCCCGAGCGCCTCGGCGGAGCCCAGCATCCGCCGGGTCCACTCGACCAGCTCGGGCCCCAGGCCGGCGGCCACGCGCGCCGCGGGCGCCACCGGCGGCAGGGGCGACAGGACGGAGCGCACGAGCGGGTCGGCGATCGGCAGCAGCCGGCTCATCGCGCCGGCCCACGCGGCTCCGGACGGGCCGAGCGAGTCGACGGTCGCGTCGAGATCGCGATGCAGCGCGATGGCGCTGCCGTCCTCGAAGGGATAGGCCATCACGACCGGGGGGTCGATCCAGTCGACGTCGAGCTCCAGCTCACGCATCGCCGGCGAGGCGGCGGTCATCGGCACGAACGCGGCGCAGTGGTCGTGGACGAACCCGGGCAGCGTCGCCTCCCCCGAGCGCGTCGCCCCGCCCGGCTCGTCTCCGTGCTCGAGGAGGGTCACGTCGAGCCCATGTGCGGCGAGGTGGATGGCGCAGACGAGTCCGTTGTGCCCCGCTCCGATGACCGCTACCCGTGTCATGTGCGCGGTCTACCCCGGTTGCGGGCAGCCCAGTGCATGCACCCGCTGGGCCCCGAGCAGGTACACGGCGCGCGGTGGTTCAGCCCGCCGCGACCAGGGCCCGCAGCAGCGTCGCCAGCGAGGCCCGCAGGTCCGGCCCACCGTCGGCGGAGGCCCGCCGGTGGATGCCGAGGCCGTCGATCGCGGCGACCACGATGTGGGCGGATCCCTCGGGGTTGGGGACCCCGGCGGCGCGCAGGCCGAGCACCGCCGCGCGCTCGTAGGCGCGCAGCGACTGGGTCGCCGCCTCGCGCAGCTCGGGGTCGCGCGCGGCCTCGATGTACAGCTCGAACTGGGCGATGTCCCCGTGCACGGTCTCGAGCAGCTCGGCGAACGCCTCGACGACCTGATCGCCGGCCGCGCCGCAGGCCAGCAGGTCGGACGCGAGCGCGCTGATCCGTGCCGTGTCCTCGTCGACGTGCAGCAGGAGCGCGTCGCGCAGGAGCTCCTGCTTGGAGCTGAAGTAGTAGGTCAGCGAGCCCAGGGGAACGCCGGCCGCCTCCGCGACGGACCGGTGCGTGACCGCCGCCACGCCGTCGCGCGCCACCACCTCGAGGGTCGCGCGCAGGATCTGCTCGACCCGCTCGTGGCCGCGCGCCTGGCGCGCGGGAGTGCCCGTCTCCATCGGTGCTGACGGTACGGGCCGGAGAACTTGTACGCAAGTACGAGTCTTCGCGTGACCGGTCGCCGGTCGCGGGTACGCCGTGGCGGCCGGTCCGAGCGCGGTCAGACCGGCGCCGGCTCGTCGGCCGCGAGCTCGCGCGCCAGTCGCTCGATCGCCTCGTTGACGCGCGGGTCGTGGTCGGGCTGCCAGTCGGCGACGAGCGAGGAGAGGCAGCGGCGGCGAGCGTCGAGGAGGCGCTGCGCGGTGGCGTGGCCGGCGCTGGTGATCGCTCCGTCGGCGACGAGGCCGCGCGTCGCGAGCGCCTGCAGCTGCTCGCGGACCCACTCGACGCTGGGCGGCCGGTTGCGGGCGATCGCCTCGGGGTCGTCCAGCGGGAGGCCCTCCTCGCCGCGCACGAGCAGCCACGCCGCGCCGGGCGGGAGGTCGACCTCGGCCTCGTCGACGGTGCGCTCGATGAACGCCCGGGTGCGCTCGCGCCCGACGAGGCGGCCGAGCTCGCGCGTCAGCTCGGTGAGCGAGTCGCCGCTGGTCGGCGACGCGAACGCCTCGCCGACCCCGGCGGTCTCGACCGTCTGGCGCAGCGGCCGCTCCTCGATCAGCCACGAGAGCAGGAAGGCGAAGACGACGATCGCCGCAGCGACGAGGAAGACGGTCGTCAGGGCGTCCGTGAAGGCGGACGTGTACGTGTCGCGGATCGCGGTCGGCAGGTTCTTCAGCGCGCTCGTGTCGATCGACCCGCTGACCGCCTGGGCCGCCGGCGAGCCCGACAGCTCGTTCGTCAGGCGGTTGGTGAAGATCGCGCCGAGCACCGCGGTGCCCAGTGACCCGCCCATCGACCGGAACAGCGTCGCGCCCGAGGTGGCCACGCCGAGCTCGGAGTACTCGACCGCGTTCTGCACGGCCAGCACCAGCACCTGCATGACCAGGCCCAGGCCGAGGCCCATGACGAACATCGCGACGCTCGCGTACAGGACCGAGGTGCTCGCGTCCAGGCGCGAGAGCAGCACCATGCCGACGGCCGCGATCGCCGTGCCGACGATCGGGAACGCCTTGTAGCGCCCGGTGCGGGTGATGACCTGGCCCGAGCCGATGGAGCCGATCAGCACGCCCGCCATGACCGGGATCAGCTGCAGGCCCGACTTCGTCGGCGAGTCGCCGCGGACCACCTGCTGGAAGAGCGGCAGGTAGGTCAGCGCGCCGAACAGCGCGAAGCCGATGATGAACCCGATCGCGCCGGTGACCGCGAAGACCCGGTTGCGGAACAGCCGCAGCGGGAGGATCGGCTCCTGCGCGCGGGACTCGACGAGCAGGAACGCGAGGAGGCCGGCGACGCCGATCACCCCGAGCCCGATGACCTCGATCGAGTCCCAGGCGTAGGTGGTCCCGCCCAGCGTGGTGAGCAGGACGATCCCGCTGAGCCCGACCGCCAGCAGGACGGCGCCGAGGTAGTCGATCGAGTGCTGCACGCGCTCGGAGACGCTGGGCAGCGAGACGGCGATGGCGACGAGCGCGGCCACGCCCAGCGGGATGTTGATGTAGAAGATCCAGCGCCACGAGAGGTGGCTGGTGAAGAAGCCGCCGATCAGCGGGCCGGCCACCGAGGAGACGCCGAACACGGCGCCGAACAGGCCGGTGTACTTGCCGCGCTCCCGCGGGGAGACGACGTCGCCGATCGCCGCCTGGGCGCTGACCATGAGGCCGCCGCCGCCCAGTCCCTGGATGGCCCGGAAGGCGATCAGCTCGGTCATCCCCTGCGCGAGCCCGCACAGCACGGAGCCGATCAGGAAGATGACGAGCGCGCCCTGGAGGACGACCTTGCGCCCGTACAGGTCGCCGAGCTTGCCGTACAGCGGGGTGACGACCGTGATCGCCAGCAGGTACGCGGTGACCACCCACGAGATGTGCTCCAGGCCGCCCAGGTCGCCGACGATCGTCGGCAGGGCGGTCGAGACGATCGTCTGGTCCAGCGAGGCGAGCAGCATGACCAGCAGCAACGCCCCGATCACCACTCGCAGCTGGCCGCCGGCGCGCTGCTCACCCTGCTCCACCGCTCATCCCTCCGGATCGATTATGTGACCCGCGCGCCTGCGCAGCATGCTCAGGAACGGAACCGAGGCGAGGATCGTCCCTCCGCACACCAGCCACATCGCTCCGTACCCGTCAGTGCCCGAGAACGGCCCGTGCAACACCTGGATCGCGACGCCGGCCAGCAGCGGCCCGAGCGCCGTGCCCAGCCCGCGGCTGAGCGAGTAGAAGCCGGTGAGCAGCCCGTGCTGGCCCGCGGGCATCAGCGGCTGCATCAGCGCGTAGGGCAGCGTCATGACCAGGCCGCCGCCGAAGCCCATCAGGATCATGACCGGGATCAGCGCCGCGATCGACGTCGTGAACGCGGGGACGAACATGCCGATCCCGTAGAACGGCAGGACGGTCGACATCACGCGGACGCGTCCGTAGGTGTCCGCGAGCTTGCCGCTGACGATCGCCGCGGGCAGGATCAGCACCGCGACGCCGCCGATGATGGCCGAGGTCGCGACCTCGCTCTGACCGAGGCCCTCGGCGACGTAGAGGAAGACGAACGTCTTCAGCGCGCCCAGCGAGGCCTCCCACAGCGCGTTGCAGACGAGGAACTCGCGCAGCGCCGGGCTGGCACGCAGGATCTGGCCGAGGCCCTGGGCCTCGTCGAGTGCGGTCTCGCTGTCGGCATGGCGCCGGCGGCTGTGGTTGGCGGCTCGCGCGCGGGGCAGGGCGATGGCCAGGAAGACGCCCATGCAGATGAGGAAGAGCAGCGCGGCGGCCACGAACGGGACCCAGTCGCCGATCGAGATGAGCATGCCGCCGGTGACGAGCGCGATCCCGGTCCCCGCCCCGCGCCAGACCGCCTGGGTGGACTGGGCGCGGGCGGCGATGTCGTTGTCGACGAGGTCGGGGTAGAGCGCGCGGTAGGGCTCGTAGGCGACGAAGTACGCGGCGAAGAAGATCGTCACGATGATCGCCAGCAGGAGCAGCGAGTGGACGAGGCCCATCAGCGCCAGCGCGAGCGCGGCGACCGGCGTCGCGGCGATCAGGAACGGGAGCCGCCCGCCGATCGGCGAGCGCAGCCGGTCGGACCAGCTGCCCACGACGAGCGGCAGCCACAGCGCGAGGATGCCCTCGATCGCGATCAGCGCGCCGATGACCGCCGCCGACTTCAGGAAGTCCTGGGCGACGACGGGGACGTAGGTCGTGACCACCGTGATGCCGAGCGCCAGTGCCGCGGTGGGGAGCCCGAGGACCGCCAGAGTGCGCTTCTCGCTGGGGCTGAGCTCCCTCATGCTCACTTCAAGACAGGGTAAAGGGGCCCGAGGCTGGCAGGATGCCGAGCCGATGATCGATCGGCCGCTGCGCAACGTCGCCCTCCTGGTGGCGGCGTGCTTCTTCATGGAGAACCTCGACGGGACGATCGTCGTGACCGCGATCCCGAAGATCAGCGACTCGCTGCACGTCGACGCGGGGTCCACCGGCCTCGTCGTGACGGCCTATCTGGTGACGCTGGCCGTCCTCATCCCGCTGAGCGGCTGGATGGTCGCGCGCTTCGGCCCGCGCAAGGTGTTCCTGTCGGCGATCGTGCTGTTCACCCTCGCCTCGGCGGGCTGCGCGGCGGCGACGAACCTCGGCGAGCTGATCGCCATGCGGATCCTGCAGGGCGCGGGCGGGGCGATGATGGTGCCGGTCGGGCGGATGGTCGTCTTCGAGCGCGCCGACAAGTCGCAGCTCATGCGGGTCATGTCCTACATCGTCTGGCCCGGGCTGGTGGCGCCGGTCATCGCGCCGCTGGCCGGCGGGATCATCACCACGTACGCGAGCTGGCGCTGGCTGTTCCTCATCAACCTGCCGCTGGGGATCGTCGCGCTGGCGTTCGCGTGGCGCCTGATCGAGGACCGCCCGCAGCCGGCGCCGCGGCGGCTGGACCGGATCGGCGTGCTGCTGACCTGCACGGGCCTGGCCGGGCTGACCTACACCGCGCACCTCGTGTCCGGCGGTGCGCCGCGGTGGGGCTGGATCGCCGCGCTCACGGTCGCCTCCGGCGTGCTGCTGACCACCGCGACCGTGCACCTGCTGCGCGCCGAGTCGCCGCTGGTGGAGCTGCGCACGCTGCGCATCCCCAGCTTCGGCAGGGCGATCAGCGGAAGCTCGATCTTCCTGCTCGTGATCAGCGCCGTCCCGTTCCTGCTGACGCTCCTGTTCCAGACCGTGTTCGGCTGGAGCGCGATCAAGTCCGGGGCGGTCGTGCTCTTCGTCTTCGCCGGCAACATCGGGATCAAGCCGGCGACGACGTACCTCTACAACCGCTTCGGCTTCCGCCGGATGCTGCTCGTCTCGACCGTCGCCCTGGCCGCGACGGTCGCCGCGTGCGGGCTCATCACGGCCGGCACGCCGCTGGTCGTGATCGCCCTCATCGTGCTGCTCAGCGGCGTCGCGCGCTCGGTCGGGATGACCGGCTACTCGACGCTGGCGCTCAGCGACGTGCCGCCCGAGCAGATGCGCGACGCCAACGCCGTCTCGGCCACCGCGTTCCAGCTGTTCTCCGGGCTGGGCGTGGCCGTCGCCGCGATCGCGCTGCGCGCCGGGGCGCCGCTGGGCGACCTGCTGCCCGGCGTCGCCTCTGAGCGGACCGCCTACGTGATCGCCTTCGCGGTGATGGGGCTGATCGCGCTGGTGAGCGGCGCCCAGGCCTGGCGGCTGCACCCGGCCGCGGGGGCGGCGGTCATGGACCGGGCGCGGTAGGTCGCCCCGTCGCTCGGGCAGAGCCGCTTCGCGCGCCGCGCAACAGAGCGTGGATTTTGTGCCGCTGAGGGGAACAAGATCCACGCTCAGGCGTGCGCCGCCGCCTCTGCCTCCAACCGCGCCCGCTGCGGGATCACCGTGTGCCTGGGGTCGCGGGCGCTGGCGCGGCCCGCCTCGAAGATGCCGAAGCGCGTGGCCGCGGAGCCGGCGAGCAGGGCGGCGCCGCTGAGTGCCGCGCCGGCTCGC